>JBIIHY010000378.1:0-3018 GCA_044235305.1 Bdellovibrionota bacterium | reverse complement strand
ACGGCCGCTCCAATATCGAATATCTGCGCAGTCATAAGTTAATACCGCACTCCGTTGAGGGTCACTATACAACCGTTGCCGAGAGAATCTTTGCTGTGTGTGAACCGTGGTTTGCTGCCACTGCGAAGCAGCGGCTGCACGGGGATTGTCATATTGGTAACTTGCTGTGGTCGAGTGCGGGGTGCTCCATCGTTGATTTTGATGACAGCCTCAGTGGACCGTGTGTTCAGGATATCTGGCTCCTCACCCCAGGGCGCGACGAACAGGCGGTGCGGTACCGAGACCTCTTACTAGAGGGTTATCAGATGATGCGTGACTTTGATCGCTCTACCCTCCGGCTTATTGAGCCCCTTAGGGCGTTGCGCATGATTCATTTCACGGCGTGGATAGCACGGCGGTATGAAGATCCGGCTTTCAAGCGGGTATTTGTCGATTATGGCACCGAACGGTATTGGAGAGAGCAGCTTATAGCCCTCCAAGAGGTGGCCGAGAGCCTGGGAAGCTTTTAGTGGGTGGTAAATTTACCAGTGATAAAGGTACCGATTTGTTCTATAGTCCCCGCTTATCCTTATGGCGTTTAGCATATTCCTGGTCGTTCTTCTCATCTCGTTAAACGCGTTCTTCGTTGCCGCTGAGTTTGCCATCATCAAAGTGCGGTATGCGGCTGTTGAGGCCGATGCTGCTGAGGGTAAGGCGGTTGCGAAGGTGTCTAAGCTAATACTGGACCGATTGGATGCCTACCTCTCTGCCGCTCAGATAGGCATCACGCTTGCGAGCCTAGCGTTGGGTTGGGTTGGTGAGCCGGTACTCGCAACGCTCATTACAGCAGGCTTTGAATCGCTACAACTTCCCTTCTCGCCGACAGTGGCACACAGCATCGCGGTTCCGATTGCATTTATTACCATCACCATCATGCACTTAATCTTCGGTGAGGCAGTGCCAAAGTATGCAGCGATCTTTCATCCCCTGATGTTCACCTACGCGTGTGCGGTGCCTCTACGGCTCTTTGCTGCTGCGACAGCTCCACTGGTGTGGTTCATCAATGCTGGTACGTACCTCGTCCTTACTCCGTTTGGAATTCGAGTTAAAGCTGAGCATGATACCCACACTGAGGAAGAGCTTAGGCTTCTGCTTGCTGAAAGTGCTCGCAGCGGCGAAATGGGGTCAATTCAAAAGACCGAACATGAGTTAATTGAGAAGGTCTTTGGGTTTGATGAGCGGGTTGTGCGACAGATTATGGTTCCGCGAACTCAGATGACTGCTGTGAGCCTTGAGGCCTCGGTACAGGATATCCTCGACCTCGTTTCGCGTGAGGGTTATTCGCGCATGCCGGTCTATTCTGGTTCAAAGGACAACATCGTAGGAATCGTTCACTCGAAAGAGTTGCTACGACGATTTATGGAGAATAAATCGATCCCCGTAGGCGAAATCATGCGCCCGCCGTTTTTCGTTCCAGAAACGAAGCGTATCTCCTCGCTTCTGCGAGAGCTTCAAAGTAAGAAAAACCACATGGCGATAGTGGTTGATGAATTCGGTATCTCATCTGGCCTTGTGACGCTTGAGGATATCGTTGAAGAACTCGTTGGTGAGATTCAAGATGAGTACGACGATGAGCAAGCAGTAGTCGAGCAGCGTCGCGAGGGCGGATACATCCTTAACGCACACGCTTCAATCAGCGATGTGAATGTGCATCTGCCTGAGCCCCTACCGGAATCTGCGGAGTATTCGACGGTTGCTGGCTTGATGAATGTCCTCTTTAGCGGCATCCCCGAAGTGGGGCAGGTGTGCCGCGATGGGGCGTATGAGTTTAGAATTCTTAAACGATCTCGGGGAAGTGTGGATTCAGTCCTTGCAACGTATGCGCAGCAGATGGCTGGCGAGGGGTAAGAAAAGAAGCTATTTCGGTCTGCAATTGGGTTGAGCTAAGGGCTGCCCTGGGGTAACTTACCTCTGACTAGCCGTATTTTTTCATCCTATGACCAACATAACCATAAGCCAGTTTGAAAAATTTCATGCTAAGAAGGTCGTGCGCTGTATCCCACGACTGACTCTGCAAGAAGTTATACTCTCAATTGTTGTCGCTTTCGTAGTCACGCCATTTGTATTCGTTACGGCAACTATAATACCGCTCATGGGAATTATTACAGCGGCATTGGTTGTTGGTTTGACCCTTGTGTATCTGTACTCTCGCCGTTCTCTGGGGGCATTTGTGACGGTGTTGGTGGGGGCGGTGACGTTTACTCAAATTACCTTCGCGACCATTCAAAGTGTTAAGTCGCACCTCGAGGTTCCACTCTTTATCCTTACAGCGCTCGGAATACCCGTGTGCTTTCTGTACTGTATATTTATCTCGACTCGTATTTGGATTTTGCGCGGCGGGGAGCAATAGGAGTTATCCAGTGAAGCGATATCAAGATTTTTTCAAGTTTTTTGCCTGCGGCGTTGTTGTCATGCTGTGTTGCATAGTTAATGCTTTAGCGGAGGACTCGCACCGCTACACCGTGGTGGGCACCTTAAAAGCACTGCCCGGTGGCCCACGCGCAGCAAATGAGATCCTCGTTAAGCATGAAGAGATTCCAGATTACCGCGATTCAAGCGGCAAGGTAGTTGGAATGATGGCGATGACGATGCCATTTTATCTCTCACCAAAGGTATCGGTGAGTGATCTGAAAGTTGGGGATGCGGTCACAATGGTTATTGAGCAACGCTTGCAACCCCGCTTTACCGAAGAGGTAGTGGAGATTAAGAGAGCTGGGTAATGAGCGTTAGTACTGCGTATCGCTGCTTTGCGGGCGCTGTGGTCGCCTGCTTTCTTTCCTTATCAGCGTGCATACCCGTTTACGAAGAGCCAGTGCCCAAGGTTGAGGGCGAGTACTTGGTGCATATTGTGCATGGTAACGGCGAGACGATAAAGCAGTTAGCTAAGTGGTACACGGGAAGCGAGGATGGCGTTACTGCAATCCGACGAGCAAACAAGGGAATTAGTAGTGGCGAATTAAAGAAGGGACGAAAGGTTTT
>JBIIHY010000377.1:0-3020 GCA_044235305.1 Bdellovibrionota bacterium | reverse complement strand
GTTATAACCACTATCCCAGCCAGTATAACATCTGAGAGCAGGCTCTCTGTTCTCTTTTACGGAGACAGCTCAAAGGGACTACAGCGAAAGCTTTTCAACGACCAATTTCCTGAGTCATTC
Source organism: Bdellovibrionota bacterium (assembly GCA_044235305.1). Lineage (GTDB taxonomy): Bacteria > Bdellovibrionota_C > UBA2361 > UBA2361 > OMII01 > OMII01. The sequence continues at coordinate 2,900 of JBIIHY010000377.1, read as the reverse complement.
ACGGGGTCGCTAATACGAGTGGTGCACGGAGCTACTGGTGCCGCCGCAGTGCGGGTTGCCATTTCATCAAGCGCAGGCGGCTCGGCTGCTGGGAACGCAACCTTTGGAGAGGCGACTGACTACCTGAGCGTTCCTGCTGGAGTTGCTACCATTACATCCTCACGGGTAGCTGATAATCGAGCTATAAATTCTGTCGCTATCCCTATTGAGGAAGGGAAAGCTTACACACTCTTGTTAGCTGGAGAGGTCGATTACTACGTAAAAGGGGTGGTGTACTCGGATAACTAGCAGGGTTACTAACCTATAGACTTAGTAGTCCGGTTATCATCATAGAGATGCACCCTATCCCACGGATTGGGAAGCTCTGCCAGTTTTAAATAATCCTGCACTCTCTGATATTCAAAGGCTAAATATTTCTCGGGTGAGACTCCGCCCAACCCGCGTCTTAAGGGATTAAAGACTTTCTCTCTTATAAGACCTGGTGAGAACGCTGCGAGAAGCTGATTTTCGCGGCTAGGCGAAGTACACGAAAGCACTTCAATCATCAATCGAGCGACGGAAAAGAGCAGCACGTGCGCCTGGCCTAAGTAATACCCGCGATGAAAATCAACAAAACTGATGCTCACGTTCTTAGGGGTTGTGCCCGCCACAAGGATATCATCTAGCCCCGAATCAAAAAGGATCCCCTGGCCATTATGATCCTTAGCGCTATTCCATGTCTCACTCATAACCGTAAGCGCCTGCACGGCAGCGGCAAGCCCTACCTCATACCTCTTGCTAAGAACATCGGCCAAAGGTTCTCCCTGCGCGCAGGTCTCAAGCGCTATCCTATCCCCATGCGAACCGATGCAGCTTGCTATCGTTCGAACAAAATGGTGCCCATGTGCGGCTCCCTTAAGCACCTTGCTCACACTAAGCTCAATATCCTCGCCTTGGGCATGACCCCCATCGGCAGGACCAACAATACGGCCCTGCTCGTAAGGAGCACGCTCCATTTTAAGAACCAGATTTTGGGAGACCTTCTCGCCCGCTTCACTGCGGAGAGTAACTTTAAACTTTACTGCGACACGGGAATGACCAGAACCAAGAGTACGCTCTGGAGAGAAGTTTATTGCAATAATTGGTGCCGAGACAGTTCCGCTGAATTCATTCAGCACGGCCTCAAGGGTACTTGTCTTGGAAAGAAAATCTCTTACCTCGCGATTTATAGCCCAATCCAGACCAAGAGATAGGTTAAAGCGACCACGAACTTTTCTAAGGGTATCTAAAGGTAGGTCAGATATTTGCAAAGCAGAGATTGGCACCGCGCCAAGGCTCTCGCATACAGGTGCCCCCGTAGTACCGCATTTTGGCAAAATTGGGCTAATCGCTGCGTAAGACACTTGGTATCTCTCCCTAGCCCGACAGTATAAAGGGAAAGCCCCTCCAACCCAAACGTCTTTTAGCAACGGAGCGTCGGGCCCCTACAGTTCGTACCTGTACGCCTTAGATAGTCGAGAAAAATCGTACCCTGCCTTCCAAGAATCCGGAAGAGTCTCACGCGGCACCTCTTTGAACCCAATACGCTCAAAGAACTCACCAACATGAGTCTGAACCGTGAGCGCAAAGACAGACTTCTTCCCCTGCTTCCGCGCCTCTTCAAGCAGCGCCCGCACAAGCGCCCGAGCTCTGCCTCGAGCCTGGAAACGCGGCAGGGTACACAGCTTTCCCAGCTCGCACGAATCGCCGTAATCAATTAAGGCAGCTGCGGCAACGATCTGGTCATTAACCGAATACACCATAAACGAGGGGATCATCCCGAGCAGCTCGTCTTCTTTGACTCTTTTGAGTGAACCTTCCGCGATGTAGGGCTGCATAAGCGCCATAATGTCGCGCACATCGCGCTCGTGCGCTGGTCTTAGAATATTGGGGTATTCACGTGTAAAAAGGGTACCCGATCCAGCATGGGTAAACACCTCCTGGTAGATAGCCCCGCGCCGCGCTTCCACTAGAACGAGATCTACCCCGTGCAGCTCCTGCTGCTCGGTCAGAAACTTTAGGCGCTCAACTGGGATATTAATCTCTGCATCCGACGCAAGAACCTCTCGCACCTCCTGCGCAGATGGATACGAGCGACATTTTCCGTTTACGATGAGCCCTGGTGCGCTTCCCGGAAAGAAAATTTTCTCTGCTCCCAGCGACACGGCACAATTAATAACATCGGCCTCAACAAGCTGTCGCGTGGCTGTGCTGCTCGGCATATCTTTTATAGCTACAAATGGCGCGTTTCCTGCAAGGATCTCTGAACGTATCCGCTCTGAAAGCTCCCCTGTAAGAAGCTGACCAGCTGTGATTTCTATAACCGAGAACTTATCACCCGAGCGATTCCAGTTTGTGAGGGTGCTGTGAAGCTCTGAGTCAGCTTCGCAAAATATCACCTGCCTAATCTGCGCCGACATCAAGACCCGCAGGTCCATAAGCACAGCGGAGCACTGCGCTGAACTCTTAAAGAAAAATGCAAAGAGGGTATCCTGGAACCGCTTGCAGTAATGCAGAAGCTCCAAAGTGGCAAGCATCTGAAGGTCAACGGTAGGCTGCGTCACGGCGCTCCTCAACGGCCTCTTGCTTCGCCTAAGGCCCTGCTACACTGAGTTCTTAGCGAGTAGCGAGCGACTTCTGCGCCTCAACCCGAGCAATACGGTGCGAGATAACTTCCCACTCAGGATCAAAGAGGCTCAACGTCTCAAGCTGTGTACGAAGCAGCTCTACATTCTCTACAACCGGCTCAGCTCCTGGAAGGTCTACTGAGTCTGCGAGCAGAGTGAGGACATTCTCGGCGAACGTACAGAGACCACCAGAGACAACGCATTTTGACGTACCACTTGAGCCCTCTGCCACGTACTCGACAACTCCCGTAGAGA
>JBIIHY010000376.1:0-3032 GCA_044235305.1 Bdellovibrionota bacterium | reverse complement strand
CATCACGGAATCTCCTCCCTTTGGTGCGAACCTGCCGAATCCACTCAAGGGTATGTAGCTCCACCTGAGAGAGGCGCAGGGTCCTAATCTCATCAGCCCGTAGCCCTGTGTCGAGGAGTAGCAGTAGTAAGGTTTCATTGCGTAGCTGGTTGAATGAGTCTTTTCCAGCGCGGCTGCGGGCGGCTTTTGATTTTATCTCTTCTATTTCGTCTGCTGATACCGATTTCGGTCTGAGGGTCTGCATCCGTGGAGGCTTTACATCTCGAGCCGGATTGATAAAGCCAGGTATCCGCTCCGAGAGCACGCGTCCCATGTGCTTAAGAGTCGCTAATCTGCGCGATACAGTTGATGGCGCTTCGCCAGCCTTGAGCGACTCATCAACGAAGCGTTGCGTAGCAGAGAAATCCCACGCGGCTACTTGCAGAGCATCTATCTCAGCGGCGCCCCGATACCGCTTTAAAAATTCAAGAAAGCGGTCGGTGTCGAGTTGCTTAGCGCGCGCGGTATGACCGGTGCCGGCAGCGTAGTTTCTGAGGTACTCAGTGACCACAGCGCCAAGCGGAAGAGCGCCGACTGTTTCAGATGGCCGCGCCTCACCACATAAACTTGCAATCGGTTTCTCGTTCATTAAGGCTATTCTACGGGATCTACGGTTATCGGACTATGCAGTTTTTATGCTGGTTTTACGGGCCTTGTCGCGTTACCCTAGCTGTCTTATGAGTCACCAAACTCCATTTTCAGGACATCTTGCTGATATCGCTGCTCTGATTGAGTCGGCCGTGCTTCGGTCTGCTACTTACCTAGTTGAAGCATCAACATCGGGAGCTACGCTCGATATTACTTACAAGGCTGACCAGACCATGGTCATGAACCTTGACCTTGAGAGTCAGCGCCGAATACTTGAGGGCTTAGGCGGCGCGGACCCCGTTGTTGCTGAGGAGGATCCAGCCTCTCACTCCCTGATTCGAACAAGCAGTAGCTACTTTCTCGTTGACCCACTCGATGGGACAACTTCCTGCAAGCGCTTTCTTGGGCAGCTTGGAGGGCAGGTCGGGTACGGTCCTCTAGTGGGGTACGTTGAGAAGAACAAATTATCAGTGGCGTCGTTCTACAGCGTTCCGCATCGAATGCTCTTTACAGCAGTCAGTGGACAGGGATGCTACGCCTCAGAGCCTGATCTCTCGTTGCCGCCTGGCCACCAGGTAGGAAGTCGTAGGCGATTACAGGTTAAGGCACTTGATTCCCTTGCATCCGCGGGGATGTTGTTTTTCATAAGCTCGCAGCGTGAAGCCAGAGTTGTTGAGCATCTTAAAGTTCGAAATGCAGTTGAGAACATCTACCGCTTTGGTGGATTTGCTAACGACTGCGTGCGCTTAGCGCAGGGGTACGAGCAGGTACAGCTTCAGTTTCAAGTTAAAGCGTGGGATTTCTCAGCGGTGCTCCTTGCTCAAGAAGCTGGGGTTGATGTGTGGGTTGATCCACTCGGGGCGCGCAGCGCATTAGCTGATTGGCGAATTCAAGAGAATAACCCGATAATCTCAGCGGTTCCGGGTGTGAGCAAAGAGCTCTTCTCGTATATCGATGAGTTTAAGGCGAAGAACCCATGAACTCTGTGAACATTGATTCTCACGCACACCTCTACGACTCGTACAACACGCACACCTGGTGCGAAGCAGCGCTTGGTAACCTTGGCTCTGGTGGCATCGTAGTTGTGGTTGACCGCGCTGGTCAGGACTCGTGTGCTCGTTTAGCTAAAGAGGTCCCTGCATTCGCTACGTGGAGTGAGTTGCCTGCATCGATGGGCGGCGTTGTATCGTGGGCCAATGGGCAAACGATTATAGTTGTTCGAGGGGTGCAGTACGTTGCCAGTGAGAGGATCGAGGTGCTTGGTTTGGGGGTAGGGCGACAGTGTGATGACGGTGAGCGTGCTGAAACTCTGCTAAAGGTTATTAAAACTGCGGGCGGAGTTGCGTGTCTGCCGTGGTCTCCGGGTAAGTGGCTTGGAAAACGTGGCGGTGTGGTTCAGGGATTGTTGGAGCGATCGTCTCCACACGATCTTGTAGTTGGAGATATCGCTCTCCGTTCAACCATCGGCCCGTATTCGCTCCTTTTAGCACGTGCCAAGCGGCGTGGGTATTCGGTGGTGTGTGGAAGTGATCCCTTGCCGCGCTCGCAAGACCAGAGCCTCGTTGGCTCATTCGGAATGAGTATTATAGGCGCAGCACCGGCTGCTGCAAGCGAGCGAGTACGGTGGGCCTTAGCGCGCCTTTTAAGCGGTGAAGGTATTTCAGCGTGCGGTAGACGAAGTGGTGTGCTGGAGGCTGCGTCGCGGTTTTTGTCTGCTATGCGCTAGCACCACTACCCACACAGCTTCTCCCACAACGGCTCCTGTTGTGTAGAGCAATGCAGCGTGCCGCCGCCGAGGATCCAGTCGGCGCAATGGATCCCTACAACCTCACGATCGGGTACAAGCTCAGCGAGGAGGCCAAGCGCGTTACGATCGAGACGGTCGTTGAATGTCGGTACAAGTAAAAGGTTGTTAGCGAAATAGAAATTCGCATACCCTGCTGGCCAACGCACTCCGTCACAGTACCGCGCCTCCGGCATCATGAGCTCTATAACAGTTAGCTTCTCTCCCGACGGAGTTCTGTATGCTTTTAGGGTTTCTACGTTTTCTTGTAGGCGAGCGTACTGCTCCTTGTCGCTCTCTCGCGCCGTTGCAACTACTACTGTTCGGGGACCAACAAAACGCGCCACGTTGTCTATGTGGCCGTGCGTATCATCGCCACTAACCCCGTTGGGGAGCCAGATGGTGCTGCTGCATCCAAGGTTGTCAGCGAAGATCTTCTCGTAGTCCGCCTTTGTGAATCCTTCGTTGCGCTGCTGCTCTTCAGAGAGGAGGCATTCTTCGGTTACGAGGATAAGTCCATCGCCACTGACATCGAGCATCCCGCCTTCTAAAACCGGAACGGCAGCGCCCATGCTTCCCTGCACTAGTTCAACACCAGTTGTCTCACCTATAAAGCCTGGGA
>JBIIHY010000163.1:0-6953 GCA_044235305.1 Bdellovibrionota bacterium | reverse complement strand
TCCAGCTCAACCTCTGGGAGTGCCCCCCAACCGGTGAATAGGTATGAGTACCACCGCGGTGTTGTTCCAACGACCCCGATTGGGCCAGAATCTCTAAGCCACGCCCGGTCGTACGAAGCGCGATGGATGCGGATGTCACCGGTTATCTGTTGCCTGTTGAGTCGCGAGCGGAGATCGACCTCCAGTTCAGGGGTCATACAGAGAATCTCAACGGTTTCATGTCGAGAGACGTGGCGAATGAACTCACAGTAAGCCCAGCGGACGGCGTCTAATTTACCGGGGTAGTCTGACTCCATGTGCGGCCATGCAATCCATGTCGCGCGGTGTGGTTCCCATTCGGCTGGCATTCGTTGTGTCGACATAACTTTGTCTCTCTTGGTTGATACGATCTCTACTGTTTCGTGGCTGCTGGCTGAGCCGGAGGTTCCCATGGCCGTTGCGGCCAGATGCCGAGCCGAGTTGAGAATTTTTCTCGTATAATAAGCTCTTCAGGGATGAGCTTCCGCTCTTCAAGGAAGAGGTATATTCGCTCAGCCGCCATACGATGAGCAATCTCGTTTGGATGCCTATCCATTCCAGGGATTACTTGAAGCCGCTCAAGGGGGATGCCGTCATAGATATGAGACACATCGAGGTGCGGAACCCTGTTGCGTTTCATAAATTTCTTCATGCGTTCATGAATCGGATAGAACGGGTACTTGTCATCAAGTGGGAGTCCAAAAAGTGGGAATACCACTGATACCAGGGGGGTTCGCGCTTTCTTCGAAGAACCGATGATCTCTCGCAGCGCGTTTGTAAAAGGGTATAGCGTCTGTGGGTCATTAAAGAGGTGGTTGAAGTAGCGTGCGTAGTCATCCCGCGTACGCGCTGCGTGCATGCGCTCAAGTGCAAACTTTAGGGTGCGCCAACGGCGAGCTAGAGCGCCTATTTTCCCCTCAAGCTTGAGGGGTCCAAATCGATCCTGCATGTTTTCATAGATGCCGAGGGGGCGATCTGATTTCAACTCAGGGTCATTAAGGGTTATCTGCAGAATGATAAGGTCTGCACCCTCGGCGATAGCACGTTTTGCTACCTCAATCTCATGAGCCGTTGAGTACGCTGGGACTCCATAGTTAATGACCTCAGCTCGTAACGAGGAGCCGTTTATATTGAGCATCGCTTGCAGTTTCGCTGCAAAGGTGTCGGTGTACTGCATGTAGGGAGCAAATGAGAATGAGTCACCAACTACCGCGATGCGAAATGTTGATGGCGGTTTCGGGACTGCATAGGCAGGGCCCTGCATCTGCGGCGCTCCTGCTGCACGGTAATAGAAAAGCGGCCGATCGTTCCAGGCGACGCCCTGCACAGTATTCTCAGAGGCGAATATGCGCACTCCAACCTCAAGGATTCCAAGAGCAATCAGCACTCCCAGGGTAGAGAGCGCTAAGGAGGCAAGGAAGTTCTTCATGCCAAGTCTCCGCCGCTTGCAGCTCTCTGAGGGGGAGGTGGTGGGGCTGTATCTTTCAGCGATGCCACTACTCCTTGGTAGAGGAATGAGACTTGAGACTCAAAAGCCTCTGCTGTGTAGAGTGACTCTGCGGTTTCGCGTGCTTTTGTGCCCAGTGCAACGCGCAGGTTCTTATCATCAAGGAGCTTCTTAAGACCGGCTGCAAAGCTTGCAGGTGTTGCTGCGGCAAGAACAGCTATCGACTCATCCAGCACTTGTCGGTGAGTCGGAAGATCGGTTGCTACAAGGGGCTTTCCTGAATGAAGGTAGGAGTAGATCTTCATTGGGGTGTTGTTTCCTTGAGTGCGCGGAGACACGAGGATATCTGCACTAGCTAAGTACTCTCCCAGGCACGTTATCGGCTTAGGTCCAAGAAACGATACGTGAGTTTCGCACGACAGCTTCTTCGCTTTCTCGCGGTAGCTTGTTATCGAAGCATCATTCCCTCCGATAACGACCAGGTGCGGTGCTGACTGATGTTCTTGAACGAGTGCAAATGCTTCAAGCAACAGGTCTATACCTTGGTACGGCTCTAAGTTGCCCACATACAGAATGACCGGAGACCCATGCTCAAGTTGCTCAACTAGTTTCTGGGGAGATACCCCTTCAGGGGAAGAGGGGAGAAGCGAGATATCCCTGAGGAGCACAGTGTGACGCGACCCGTGTTTCAGGGCGATATGCTCAAGCGCATCGCACACCGGAGCAACCGCAACGCTTCCTCGAACAGCGAGCCCCTCAAACCAGTTAAAAAGGGGTTGCAGGAAAGATGCCCAACCCCAGCGCTCAGTGAGCTGTAGGGCGAGCGATGAATCCATGTCATAAATATACGGTATTCCAAGCACAGCGCGAGCAAGCCACGCCATAAAGACTGATTCTTCGACGGCGTGGATAACCGAGTACTGATTACCTCGCTCAGCTATAAGCAGACGTACAAAAGCGATGAAGAAGAAAACATCATGGATAATTTTTTTAACAGAGATTCCTGGCCGTACACCGTACAAAAAACGCGGCGTTGGAGCGCGTAGGTGTCGCACGCCTTGAATTGGAACATCAATCCCTTCTGCGTAGGTCAAGAGATCGATCGCTGGAGCGGATGATGCGGACTTGGGCAAAGTGCGCGCGAGCGTTTCTACAGCGAGCTTCACTGCTATAGGCGTCCCGCGCTCTTGAAAGAAGGGCTGTGGGGCTAATACCAGTACTCTCATGGTTACCTTCGACCAAAGAGTGTGCGTCGTGCCTTAGCGATAGAATCGCGCACGAAGAACCGCAGCCATCTTCGCTGGCAGTTCATCCACAGTAGAGCATATCCGAACGGGGAAAGAGTTAGTTTAAGCACGTATGCCCGGAGTTTAGGCAGGTGACAGAAGATGTGCGTAAACATGTGCAGTTCAGTCTTGATGAACTGTTTTCCTGACTGGCGCGGAAAGCGGAACCCGTGTGGTCCATAGGCGGGAACAGGCTTACCTTGGCGTCGTAGGGTTTCGATTACGCGAAATGCGCGCCACCGTTTCTCGGTGCTCATCATGCGGTTGCAGGCGAGCGCTTCACGTCTCGTTATCGGCTCAAGTACTGCGGCTTGGTCTTGCTCAAGGTTCTTACACGCCTCTTGTCCACGTGGTGTACGTACAAGAGCAAAGCTCCAGCCCTTGTAGAAGTCTACGCCGTCATGCGGCGGTGCCATCCACGGGTCTCCGACGGCTATATCAGCGAATTCAGCGCTGGCATCAAAACAGGTAAGGCAGCGCGCTGGAGTATAGAGGCGATAGACGATGTTGATAATCTCCATCGATGATGGGCGGTAGCCGCGCTTCTCGCCGAAGTATACCGGATAGAGCGAGCCATCGTTCATCTCAAGATGCGGAGTGCCGGGGTGCTTCCCGATGCGTGAGATGAAGCGCTTGGCATCTTTTACTTTGTCTCCCAAGCTACCCCAGATGATCTTAAGAGCATCGTGTTCAACGGCTGCGTGGCAGAAAAGTCCGATGGTTAACACAACACGCTCTTTTAGTCGCTGGTCAAGCTCGGCTGCTTTGTGAAAGCCATGAATCTGACACGGGAGTCCCACAAGCGCATATCGTCCCGGCATGGTTCGTATCTCGCCAAAGACTGAGTTGGTAGGGCAGATGGCGTACTTCGATTTCATCGCTGACAGGATCTCTTCTTCGCTTCTTGCAACGATTGATTTCCCCTTCCAGAGCTGTTGGTCGTCAGAGACGATAACGACTGCCCCGTCTATCTCCTTGCGGCGCAGCATGTTGAGTAGGATAGCCGTTACGAGGCCACCGCTTGTTGAGCGCTCGCGCACGTCAGGATCGGTTGCATACGATATGTAAGAATCGAGGAAGTGGCCGTGAGTCGATGTGACGTCAGCCTCAGTTCCAAAAGCCGTGCGATACGCCTCGTGGATATCGAACTCGTCCCCTGGGCATACCTTTACACATAGCTCACAGTCAGTGCATGCAGAGAGGTTGTGAACAGCAGGGTAATCGTTGTTATCGAGACCCAGTACGTTTGTTGGGCAGATACCGATACACGAGCCACACCGATGACACAGTCCGCCGTCGATAATCTTACCGAGGCTTCGCAGTGCCCGTGGTGTTTTAGACTCGCGATCAGTATCCCAACGGAGTGGGTCAACAAAAGGACCTTCCTCTCGTAGCGCCGTAAACGGGGGTGGTGTTGCGTCGTTGACTATCGTGAGTGAGCGGGCCTTCGGGCGGGAAACACTTCTATCAACAGCACTGGACATCTGCGTTACTCCCGAACGAACTTGGCGACGACTGGGGAACCGAAGAGGCGCGTCAAGCCAACGGTGCGGGCTAATTCGCACAGCTTTCTCGAGATCGGAAGAGCTTTAAATGCGCGGTGTACGGCCATCGGGAAGAAGAACTGACGCTCAATACTGTCGAGCCTGAAGCCGTGCTTTTTAAATTCGCGAATGACCTCACGGTTGGTAAATACTCGGAATGTGCGGGTGTTTCCTTCGATCTTCCGCTTAACCTTAAAAAGCAGCGGAGAGAGGATGTTGAAACTTAGCCACACCGGATAATCAATAATTACAGCGTGCGATGACACGCGACACATCTCTGCTACAAGTGTTGGCCACGCCGCACAGTGGCTCATTAATCTGAAACTGACAGTGAGGTTGTATGATTGTGGCTCGAAGGGAAGCTGGAGAAGGTTTCCGCTCTTAAATGAGATTGAACCGCTCTCGATGTAGTCGTGCAGTCGTTGTGCACACACCGGAGAGCTACCGAGAACAGTGACTGAACGTTCTGCTTGTGCGAGCGGTATCGCAATCTGTCCGTGTCCTCCGCCAACATCAAGTACGGAGCCACACTCAGGATCGAGCATCTTGATAACTGTTCTCTCCTGAACGTTGAGCATCCATTGGCCGACCTCATCTCCGAACCGCGCAGCGTATTCATCTGAAGATGCGTGCACATCTGCGTCCTCATAGAGAGGCCCAGAGAAGGTGACCGGAGATTGCTCAACGAGCGGTGTGCTCATAGTGGACCCTGCGCTGTGTTTTCATTAAGGCCAGTAAGAGTGCGGCGAGTAGAGTACTTGCCAGGCGTCTTTTTCGACCCTCGCCGCGTTCCTATGGTTCACGTTATGACCACCATAACGATTGTTAACCTGTCGAAACGCTTCGATAATCGCGGGAGTATACTGTTTTAAAGCAGTAGAGATCAAGGTCGTGACCTATCTGCTAAAGGTCCTATATTTGGCTTCCAGCAGGGAGGCCTCGTTAGCTGTTGAAATGTCGTAACCTATTGAACCCATTGAGATGAGGTGTATGTGGTTGCGTGTTGGAAATGATTGCAGAATCCGCAATTTATTTTTAAGGATTTTCCAGCGTGCGCCGATAATCCTGGTGGATCGAAGTTTTAGCAAGGGGATACAGCTATGGATTTTCCTACAGAGATTATCGGCGAGAAGGGTTACATCAAAGTTACAAGTGATCTCGATACAGAGACAGCAGGCGAGGCATTACGCTCTGCATTTAACGATATCTACGATAAGGGCAAGCGTACGATAGTGCTCGATCTCGATGGTGCTCAGATCATCAACAGCTACGGAATCGGAAAGGTGCTGATGTGCTACAAGCGCCTTAAGGCTGAGAACGGTGTGCTCATGGTGAAGCCGCTGAACGGCTTCATCAAGGAGACTTTCGAGCTTCTTATGCTCGATAAGCTGCTCCCACTCGACAAATAACGTGCAGTAGGTAGTGCGTTATATTCGCCCGTTGTTTTTGAAGTGAGCCGTCAACAACACAGATAGCCTTTCCATGAGTCATGTAGAGCGACCATCAGAGGACAGCCTTTCACGTGACACAGAGGCCTGTGCGCGTGAAGCTGCCGCAGAGGATTCTCTGTACCGCTTCGTGCGCTCTGAGCGCACTGAGGTGACTCTGTCGTGTCGTGAGTATTTACTGCTGGAGGCGTTTGAACTGCCGATAGTTGACCGACTTGTGGCGTGTGACCTGCTCGAAGAGGGTGAGGCTCGACGTCTTAGGGTGGGGATACAAGAGGCTGTGGTCAACGGCTTTGAGCACGGGTGTCTTGAGCTACAGTCGGAGTGGAAGGATGAAATCCAGGCCGATGGACGGGATAAGTTTTCGGCGGTTCGGCAAGAGCGACTGGCTGACCCGGATTATGCGCGTCGGTGTGTCACGGTGTGCTCGTGGTTTGATGGTGAAAATATAGAGATATCCGTTCGTGATGATGGGCGGGGGTTCCTCTTCGGTCCTCTTTCAGAGGGTGGAAAAGCAGTTACTAGTGTGTCGTGTGCTGGCAGGGGTTTGGCCTTAATGGCAAACGCTGCTGATGAGGTAAAATTTAGCCGCAACGGAGCGGAAGTGATCCTTACAAAGAGATTGCACCGCCGCTGGAGTTAAAAACGATGGCCCTCAAATTTCGATTGAAAGGTCTAGCAGAGACCTTTGTGGATGCGATTACCTGTCCATGTTGCGGTGCAACCGGTTCAGATGATCAAAACTTTTCAACTGAATTCACTAAGGTCACCTACGAAGGGATCGTGGTTGTTGTTCAGTGCCGTGCGTGTTCAGAGATCTTCGTTCCGAATACTCAACGGTTAGGAATCCTCGATTATCAAGCGCTGCGCGGCGCAGTAGAGAAAGACAGCGTAGACAGCGGCGAGGCGATACTTCCAAGCCTAAATGCCGTTAAGCTGAGTGCAGAGAAGCTCAATGCCCTTCGCAAGGGTGCAATGCACTGATAATTTAAAAGGGATATCTCGAAACTACTTGGTAAGCTGCGAGAGAGTCACATTGTGCTTCTTCAACGCAGCCATAAAGCCAAGCTTATCGATGGTGCGCAGCATGCTGGTTGAAACGCGCACGCGCACGTACTTACCGAGCTCAGAAACGAAGAGGCGCTTGCTCTGAAGGTTCGACTCAAACTTATGGTGGGTCTTGTTGTTAGCGTGGCTAACACGGTTACCG
>JBIIHY010000375.1:0-3040 GCA_044235305.1 Bdellovibrionota bacterium | reverse complement strand
TCAAGAAGCACCTCGTTCATGTAACCGTGCCACTGCTCAATCGTTGAGATCTCTCCGTGCTGCTGCGATGACTTCTCGCCACCAAGCCACCACGAGCGCAACCACGACCGCAGACCGTGCTTAGCAAAGCCTGGCTGCTCCGGACATATAAGTGCAAGGGATACATCTCCCGTGGATAGCTGACGAATATTGTGCGGCTCCGCTGCTACTATTGAGCGCTCGAGCTTTGAAGACTGTAAAACAGAAGGAACACCATCACGTAACAGGTGCGCTGCCTTCTTAAGAATACGCGGTGCGAGCGCACGATACGATGGCACCTCGCCTCGCTTACTGTTCATCGCAGCCTGGGCCTCTGGAGTGAGCGCTTCATGAGGTGAAGTGTAAGCAGAGAGGTGGCCAACGGTATGTCCGTGCAGAATACTCGCTACAACGAACTCGATAAACGCATCAACCCGACTTGAGCTACCACGCAACGAGGCTCGCATATTTGTAAGCTCGCAGAAGGTATCCACATCGAAAAAGAGCGGCAGCGGTGCAACGAAGCGACGGACATCAACCGGCCGCTTGCAATTTACAAACTGCAAGCGTAGCGCAACTTCTGCAATATCAGCCGGCTCCAGACGAGCACCTGCCAATTGCCTAAGATCAGACGAGGTGGAGCACCCTACAAAGCGCCGCTTAGCCAAAGCGCTTTCAAGACCAACGGTGCCAGCTGAACAGATTGGATCCAGGACGAGGTCCCCCTCATCAGAGAAGCGTTCGAGCAAATACCGGACAACTGTCGGATTCCAAAGCGAGAGATAGGAGAAACCCGAATGCAACGAGTGCACGTTTCGGCCGGCGGCCTCAACATCCACTTCTACGTGTTCATTAAATCGTGGTGCTTCGACGAGCTTTAATACTGCTGACATGTCCCTTACCAACCGCTACCTTCCGGAAGGCCTAGTCCAAACTGCCGTAAGACAACTTTCGTTAAGTTGACCATACTTCAGGCTTCTTAGGCCACACAAACCTTTTACGAGCTACCTACTACCTAACGGCAAGCAGCCAACGACCTTCTTGGGAGTATAGGGACCCGACGCGGGTGGCACTACGCAAAATTTATGAAACGCAGTTCGTAGTACAACCGATTTAAACAATACAACTTGCTGTTTTTACGATAGAATTTAGATTTGACCAAAAGAAGGCTCTGGGGTGCTTTTTTACCAAAACAACATTCTACGAACCGTCACCACCAACGGCGTCTAGATTCTCACGCGCAATCTCAAGTTGAGGATTCAGGCGTAGTGCCAGAGCGAACTCCCGCTGCGCAGCACCCTCGTTTCCAAGCCGCTGCAAGAGCACACCGTAATTGTTGTGCGCGTAAGCATTGGTGCCATCGAGCTGTATCGCCTGGAGCAGATTCTTCTCTGCATCGACCATGGCACCAAGCTCAAGCTGGGCCCGCCCGAGAGCGCTCCACGCGCGAGCATTCTTCGGTTCCAGGGCAGTCGCTCGCTGCAAAGCAACCACAGCCTCCTGGTACCGCTTGTTCTCAATCAATAGCAGACCCAAATTTGCCTGTGCTGGAAAATTTGTTGGTGAAAGCTCAGCTACACGCCGCAACGAAGCTTCAGCTCGAGTCATATCACCTTCGCGCTGGTACACTTCAGCCAATCCAAGATGAACTCGCACATCGCTGGCACGCGCATCTGCTGCTTGCAGGAGGGCACGCTTTGCCTCTTCATATTTTCCAAGCTTAACAAGCACCGCCCCATAGAAATAGAGCGCCTCAAAGTAGCGCGGGTTCACCTGTGTAGCGCGCCGATACGATTGCATCGCGCTATCTAACCTCTTAGCCTTCTCGTGCAGCACGCCAAGATTGAAAAAAGTGATCTCGTTACCCGCGTCTATCTGCGCCGCTTTCTCAAGCAGTGATACAGCCTCGTCAACCCTCCCCTGCCTCTCAACGACAACTGCTACACCTTGCATAGCTGGGACGTTGTTAGGATTCTGCTCAAGAACTTTATCGTACTGTTCTCGGGCACCAACAAGGTCACCCTTGCGAATCAGCACCCCAGCAAGACCGATGCGAAAAGTCTCTTCGCCTTTTATCGACACCGCCTCACGCAGCTCTTTCTCTGCCAGGAAGAGATCCCCCTGCTTCTGGAGCGCTAAGCCAAGATTAAAATGAGCCTCTGCCATCTTAGGACAGAGTCCTACCGCTTCGCGGTAGAGCGAGATCTCTTTCTCAGAGCCATCGCCAAGGGCGACACCCTTCTTGACCTGCTCAGCCGCTGAAACGCATCCAGCCTGAGATTCTGCCTGACAGTAGTGGGAGCCAGACAACAGCGCCGCTGCAAATAAAAAAGCAAAAATTTTATTCTTGGGTGTCACTGCAACACGCATAGCACGTCCCGAATCTTCTCCTCTGATACAACCGCCGCAAACCGGATGTGGTCGTCAAATGCTTCTCCGAAAACAATACCCGGCGATACAAGCACTGCGTGCTTTTTGAGCAACGCATGTGCTACCCCAACCGATACCGACGCCATCCCAGGCGTTGCCACCTGCGCCAACTCGCGCGGGAATTTCGCCCATACGCACGCGCCCGCCTGGGCCTCTGTTACCTGCCAACCGAGCCGCTGCAACCCAGACGAGAGCACCTTGATGCGTCGCTCATACATGGCCACAGTCGGACGCACAAGATCGTCAGAAGTTGTAAGCGCAAATGCAGCAGCATGTTGCAGCGGAAGGAACAAACCGTAATCAGAGTGAGCCTTAAGACGCGCTACAACAGAGAGGATCTCCCTGTTGCCAAGCAACGCTCCCACACGCCAACCTGGGATATTATGAGACTTTGAGAGCGAAAACACCTCAACGCACCTCACACCCTGCTCTGCAAGAATTAGCGCACTCTGCGCTGGAACACCTGAGAAGCACATCTCACCGTAAACGAAATCGTTTATTACTACCGCACCGAACTCTGCGCATACCCCGCCAAGCGCAGCCCACCAGTCACGGCCGACCACCATCCCTGAAGGAGTTGAAGGAACATTCA
>JBIIHY010000374.1:0-3048 GCA_044235305.1 Bdellovibrionota bacterium | reverse complement strand
ACTAAGCCTAAGATTTGTTGTGTTTGTGCAGTTGGATCGAATGGGACTGTAGGAGATTGGATGGCTCCAATCGGTTTGAGTCCGAACCTTGACAAGCTGTGTGATAATTGGTTGTCGAATAAAGATAATGGCGATTGTACCTCGAAGATAAAGATTAAATTGGGCGAACTCTCCCCATCCTGTACGGGAGCGGGCTGTTCGGAGTTTCGTTACCATCGAGCCGCTCATGGAAATCCAGATTTTGCTGATAAACTTCCAGCGATTATTGGGGCAATTCAGCAAGTTGTGCCCAATTGTACCCTATACAAGTTTTCGAGTAACGCCTGTCAAATCTTCGCTCATGAAGGGAGGTGTCTCCTTGCTGCGGTCGAAATAAGCTCTAAATTACCGAAGGAGTGTACTGTTCAATGCACAGGGAACTCCTTGAGCGATTCTGCGACTTGTAGAACTGCAACCACTCCGAGCACCTACACTATTACCAAGGATTGTGTGATGCATCAACGAGGGCCCTGTTACGATCCGGGGACTGAGTGTTCGGCCATTCAGCACGATCAGTCTTGGAAATGTCAATTGGAGAATAATGAGCAGCAACAGAAATGTTGTTATTGTGGCTTTTTCTCCAGCTCTCGTTGGGGCGTTCCCGGCAAAGGCTGCGAAGGCGCCTGTCCCAAACCATCACCGGTCTCTGCTACGAGCACCACTCAACCATAAATCAGAGCGGAGAATACCTATATGAAATCATTACCTAAGTCTTTGGTTACAGTAGCTATATGTTTTCTCGAGCTCAGCCTTTACCCAGCAGCTGAGGCGCAAAATCGTGCACTAACTGTCATAGAACAACGCTATGTAGAAATCGCCAAAGCCTCCGAGCCACAAGTGATTCTTCGAGCGATGGAACGAGCCCAAGATCCTAACTTAACGCCACTTCTCAAAATGGGTTTACAATTGCCCGAATATGGAGCCACCTATCTCCAGGTCATCACGTTTTTAGAGGAGCGCCCAGGTCTGGCCAAAAAATTAATCAGTGAAATTGGCATCACCTTTCATCACATAGCTGGCGCAACTGCTGGTGGCGAGCGAAATACCCTTCTGATGGCCACAGCCAATCTTTTAATCAAGATTTCCGCATCAAAAGAGCAAGCAGCTGCGATTTTCCGCGGTGCCTTGAAGAATGAAAATGATCCTTGGGTGATGGAGCAAGTTGTTGAATTGCTTGGGTCGAAAAGCTAAAACTGTTGGCTTCTAGCCAGGCCCCCTGGAACATCCTACTTTATTGGGACAGCTCCTGGATCTGTTTCCCGGCGGCATTGTCGATACCGTCCACCCGCGTCACGAGAAGTCTGGAAAAAGGGGACGTTACCCTTTTCTATAGGAGATACGCTCCGGGCAGCTCTTGGCGCTCCGCTATAATCACCTGCAGGGATAAGAAGTTGCGGGACCGGTCGAGGTGGACAGGAGAGGGAAGGGAAGCGTCCCCTTTTTCCTAGTCAATTCGCGGCAGGAGTTGCATCTGGTCAGACGGCTATAACTAGCAGTTAACTGAGAGATGACACTGCAACGTCCCAGCATATTGAGCAGATTCGCTTTCGTTGAGCGAACAATAGCGACTGCTGCAAATGTTGACTAAGACTAAGGTGGGAGTAAAATCCTCTTGACATAAGCTGATGGGTCTTACATGTCATCAATGAGCGCGCCTACACTCTTACACTCAGCCAGGGATGCGCGGAATCACCCTCCCGATGTGGAAGATACCCCGTTCGATAAAATAGGGGCGCGCTTGCCTGGGGCAAGCCCTGAGATTCGAGCTTACTATCTTCAAGCAACAGATGGATGTCTTGGGCTAGATGCCGTTAATAATCGGCTAGTAGCAGGACATACCTCGCGGTCTATTCTTATCTACAGATTGCTTGGATTGTCTCAAAGAGAGATAGAAAATAAAGTTCGTGTCGCTATAGAGAAGCAGCTCGAATACGGGGTGCGAAATGGCTATGAAGCTCCAACGCCTTTTAACG
Source organism: Bdellovibrionota bacterium (assembly GCA_044235305.1). GTDB lineage: Bacteria > Bdellovibrionota_C > UBA2361 > UBA2361 > OMII01 > OMII01. The sequence goes on along the minus strand of JBIIHY010000374.1, from coordinate 1,036 downwards.
TGCCTCTTTCAAGCCCTGAAGGTCGAGAGGTTGCAAATCTTCAGAGAGGTGAGAGCGAACCAGAGCTCATTGCGCCCATGACTCTGCAGAGGTTTTTCAACAAATATGAGCTATCAAAGCACCAGCAGCTGATTGAGCAAGCGAGCATACCTCCCGCCTACCACATTCAGTCTGGGAAAGCCCGCGACTACTTGCCTCTTCATGACTGTTTTGCACTCGCCAGTAAGATAGAGGCACACGATCTGATGCTCCGAGTAGAGACTCAATTGCTTAGAATCGGAGATTTTGAGGGTCTCATCAGACTTGCGGATGCTGCTCGACAAGATGGAGTTCTCATTAAACTCGCACATCTTTTGATGGCAGACTTTTTCGATCCTCGTAGAGGTGGCTACTATACCAATTATATTTGGCAGTCAATTAACGCACTTCAGAGAGTTTGCGGTTGCCAAAAGTTTAAAGCAAATGAGATGCTCAAAGATATAGCGGCACTACTTGCCAAGCAAGATTTATCGGAGAAGATAGTTTTAAGCAGTAGAAACGCCGAAAACTCCCCCGAGCAGCTTCAACGAGAGCTGACACTGACGAGAATGCAACTGCTAAATTACGCGTTCTTTGCATTACGCCAAACCGGAAAACACGTGGCGTCCACATCGATTGATTCCATTAAAACTGATTTTGTAACTGAGGTAGTGGACCAGGAGACAATTGAGGAAGTTCGAAAACTTTGGCAGATGGCTCAGAAAGAGAAACTCACGTCAGCAAACTATGCTTTTCCCTGTCTCGTTGCTTGCGGAATTTACGAGCCATTACGTGAAGAGGCAGTAAGAAAATGTAGCAAGGATAAAGACGCGAAACGAGCGTATATTCAGGCACTAGAGATATATGCAGGCATTGGCGATCGAGTCGCGTTTGACGAGGCCATTAACTATTGCAAGACCAGTGGCATCTTTGATCGAATGACGTCGCGTGAGCATCGCGCTCTTTCCATGTTTGAGAAAATTCTTGACGAGGGAATCCGTACCTACCCCATTTACCG
>JBIIHY010000082.1:0-10089 GCA_044235305.1 Bdellovibrionota bacterium | reverse complement strand
TGCCCCCTGAAACGCTTGTACCCGCACATCCTCAAGCTGCTGCGATGCCAAGCTCTCTCGGATACCCGTAGAGGTTACTTCGCCAACAAAACTCACTAGAAACTCGTGCCCACCGGTGAAGTCTGTCCCGTACTTTTCCTCGCCTTTCTGAACGAATACGAATACTGCAGCAGCGATGGCTAAGGATGAGAGAAAGGCGCACAAGCTGCTCTTCCCCATAAAATTAAAAGAAGGATTTGAGATAATCTCTCGCATACGAATACTCCTGCCTTAGATCGATAGTCTGTCCTTACCCTTCAGTTCGAAGAAATCGAAGCAGAGGCGCGCTACGAAGACTGCACAGAAAAGTGTAGTGGCGATTCCAATTGATAGCGTCACAGCAAATCCGCGCACAGGACCCGTACCGAAGTAGTACAAAATCGCGCCTGCAAGCAGTGTTGTGACGTTTGAGTCAAATATCGCTCCGAACGCTTTGTCGAAACCGGTGTGCACTGCTACATCTCGCGAAGCACCAGTTCGAAGCTCATCGCGGATTCGCTCAAAGATAATAACATTCGAGTCGACCGCCATACCGATAGTCAACGCCAAACCTGCCAATCCAGGCAGTGTAAGCGTTGCGCCGAAGAGCGAGAGACAGGCGAGCATCAAGACGCCGTTCAGCAACAGGGTACCAACAGCAACAACACCGGCCTTTAGGTAGTAAAACACCATAAAGATAGCGATCGCTGAGAACCCTACCCCCATCGCCAGTAGCCCCTTCTTAACTGAATCGAGCCCAAGCGATGGTCCAACAATCCGCTCCTCCAGAACTTCAAGGGGAGCAGGCAACGCTCCTGCCTTTAGCACAACTTTCAACTGCTTCGCTTCATCCACCGTAAATCCACCAGAGATGCTGGCTGAACCTTGAGTGATTGCGTCGCGTATGACAGGAGACGAGTACACAACACCATCCAAGATAATCGCGAGCGAACGCCCAACGTTCTCGGAGGTCAAGCGTGCGAACTGCGCCTTCCCTGCCGATGAAAGCTTTAAGGTAACCTCAACCTGACCGGTCTGATCAAACTCGACACGGGCATCAGAAACCGAATCACCGGTCATCTGTACCAGATCTTCAACCACTACAGACTCACCATCCTTACCTTTCAAGGTGAGAGTACCCACTCCTTGGGCACCGGCGCCACCTGGAAGAAAACGGAACTCAAGCTTAGCGACAGAGCCAACCACTTTCTTAACAGCAGCTACATCAGACACTCCCGGCATCTGCAAGATGATGCGGTTCTCACCTGAAGTTTGAATTAAAGGCTCTGCTACGCCAAACTGATCAACCCGGGCGCGCAGGGTTTCAACTGCCTGCTCTATCGCCTCACGCTCAATCTTCTTCGCACGCTCAGCAGGGATACCGAATACAAGTGTTGGACGGCCACCTTCGAGTAGCTCTCCAGTCAGAGTTAACTCGGGAACTTTATCGGCAATAATACTTTTAGCTTCCGCAGTGCGCGACGAGGTAAGCAGAACCACCTGAGCACTCGAAGGTGAACTTACACTCGCCTGAGATACAGCGATCTTTGCCTGACGCAGCTCGGAGCGTGCATTTGACAGAAGCGTTGCCAGCCGACTCTTTACGGCTTCCTGGGATTTAACACCGTAAACAAGGTGCACACCGCCACTGATATCCAATCCCATAGCAAGCGGCCGCGTAAACCACTTACCGGAGCTAAACAGCTCTACCTGCGGAGCAAGCGAGGGAAGCAGAGAGAGCACAGCCACGAGGACCACTACCCCCAGAATAATTGAACGTTGAAAGTTATCTCTCATAAGCGGTGCCCTTGCAGTGGTAGGTTACGCAGCGGCTGCTGCCTTCTCCTCTTCGCGCGCAACGATATGTTGCTGTTGGACCTTAACTTTTACATCGCGAGCGATCTCGAGTAACACGTACTCTTTCTCAACGCCCGCTATCTTGCCAACAATACCGCTTGAGGTAACAACCGCGTCCCCGCGTTTAAGAGACTCAATAAGCCCCTTGTGCTTCTTGGTGCGGGTATCCTGCGGCTTTATAACCATAAAATAGAAGATGAAGTAACAGATGGCGAGCATCGGCAGCATCTGGACAAGAGATCCCATAAAGGTTGGCTGCTCCGCGCCGGCGGCTACCGGTGCAGGGCTAAACACCTCTGCGGCCTGCTGCGCAAAGGAGACATCAGCTAATGCACCAAGGAGCGCTGCCCCGGCTACAACTGACTTTACCCACGTTCCCACACAAGTAGATCTTTGATATTTCGTTTTCATACTAAACAAACTTCCACTAAACGGGGTTTTTCTAACACGCTACGACCAATAAAGCACGACCCTTTGTGACCTCTGGGTGCCGTTACAATAGCTTCTGTGGCCGCACGTTAAGCCTATGCAGCACTTGGCCGGAGGCTGTTACTTCCAAGAACCCCCACGGCTCCTCAGTTACGTTCGGGGTATACATAAAAACAGCCGGTCTCGATACGACCTGCGCAAGCTCAGGAAGCTGCTCTACCTTTAAGAGCCCAGACGGCTTACCCTGTAAAAGCTCTGAGGCCACCCCACGCGGCACAACAACCCGCGGAATCTCAGGCACAAGGAGCATCCACTCCTTCACGGCGCCCCACCCAATCTGTTCAAGCGAGATGGCAGCAGAAACATCAAACTGCCCTGACGCCTCGCGCCGAATCGACTCTGCTGCACCTCCGCACCCTAAAACCTCGCCGAGGTCGCGCGCGAGCGCCCGCACGTAGGTCCCTGGACTACAACGCACCCGGTATCCGACCCGCATACTATCAACCGGCCACAGGTCGAATGAATCCACACGCACATCCTTAGGCGTCAACTCAAAGCTGACCCCCTTACGCTCAAGCTCGTGGGCACGACGACCCTGCACCTTCTTGGCACTGACCTTTGGGGGAACTTGCGAGATATCTCCGATGAATCGCGCCTTAGCTTTTTCAGTCTCAGCAAAGGCAGGCACCTGAGCAGACTCTGAGAGCACTTCACCGGTTGTGTCGTCGGTCGATGTAGTAATACCCAACCGGAACGTTCCTGAGTAACACTTCTGTCCCTCAAGGGCATAGTGCGCTACACGGGTGGCAGCGTTTACAAGACACACAAGTAGCCCTGTTGCATCTGGGTCTAACGTTCCAGCGTGACCTACCTTCTCAGCTTTAAGAATACGCTTAACACGCGCCACAACGGAGGCTGAGGTGACCCCAGCCGGTTTATCGATGAGAATGATGCCGTTACGCATGGGGAGCAGAAGTGCGGGCTAAAGCGGCGGCTATCGTGGTTGAAAGCTCAGCTCGCAACGTTTCAAAATCCTTGCGCCACCTAAAGGCAGCCGCTGGCTTATGTCCTCCACCACCAAAGCTCTGCGCAATCTCTGAGACATCAACCGCACCCTGACGAGAGCGAAGACTTACCCGCCAGAACTCTACGTCCTGCTTATACAGCGCCGAAACACGCACACCAGCGATATCACGCGCCCGCTCTGCCAGAGAATCAGCATCAAGGAGATCTGCCCCGAGCCGTTTTACCATCTCCTGGGTGACGACAACCTCAGCAAAAACACCACCCTGAGATATCTGAATCGCAGCCATCGCTTCAGACTGAAGCCTCACCGCCGAGAGGGTGTGGTTAGCAAAGAGCTCTTGCGTCAGGATATCCGGACGCGCGCCGCGCTGCACAAGGTCGTGCGCTGCAAGAAACGTTGATGCAGCCGTACTCGGGTACCGGAATGAACCGGTATCACCAATAATTCCCGCAAGGAGACACGCCGCAGCATCCTTAGAGATTACATCATCTCTTTTGGTGCGCTGCTCAACCTCGCGAAGCATATTGTACACTAGCTCCGAGGTAGAACTTGCACCTTCAACAACATAGTTAAGCGAACCGAAGCAGGAGTTTGCATTGTGATGATCTATATTTATTAAACCGTGCGCCTTTTGCAGCAGCGGCACAACGGTGTCGCCAACACGCTCTAGTGCCCCGCAGTCGCACACAATAATGAGACAGTCCTCTGCTATGCTGCTTGGAATAACGTTACTCGTACGGGTAGCAGCAGGGATCGCGCCGTAGCGCGGGATAAATCCACTCTCATTCAGAATCGTGACTTCAACTCCTAACTGCTCAAGCCCAAGGGCGAGACCGCAACTTGAGCCGTACGCGTCGGCATCTGGATTAACGTGCGAAAACACCACAGCCCTCTTCGTTGAGAGCAATGCATCAACAACTGAAGTGAGATCACTTGCTGGGCTCATAAGTCTACTGGTCGCTTTGCGTAGGCTTGATTCTTTCCATTAACTTCTCAACGTGCTCAACGGTGTCGAGCGTGTCGTCGTAGTAGAAGCGAAGCTCTGGGACGAAACGGATGTTAAGCTGCTTTGCAAGCACCCGCCTAAACGAACCAGCAGCAGCTTCAAGCCCCTCCTGAACCTCGCTGATACGTTCCATGCGGTCAACGCCTGAGAGAAACGAAACAACCCAGTACACCTTTGCATTACGCAGGTCCGGGGAAACCATCACCGAGGTGACCGTTACGAGTTGAAACCTGGGATCGGCTGAGTATACGAGGTGCTCAGCCACGATCTCTTTGATGCGCTCTGCGACCTGATAAACCCGCTTACTGCCTGACATACAACTCCTCCCGAATTCACCCCGTGGATGTAGCTTACGCTACTCAAGGGTGGCTTCGATCTCCTTAATCTCAAACACCTCGATAACGTCTCCGATCTTGACGTCATTGAAGCCCTCAAGTCCGATACCGCACTCGAATCCAGCTTGAACCTCGCGCACGTCGTCCTTGAAGCGTCGCAAACTTCCGAGTTTACCTTCGTGGATGACGCGGTTATCACGCAACAAACGTCCGAACGCATTACGCTTAATAATCCCACCAGTGACGTAGCACCCTGCGATCGTTCCGATCTTAGGTACGTTGAACGTCTCGCGAACCTCAACTCGGCCGAGCGAAGACTCTTGCTTAATCGGGTCAAGGAGTCCAACCATCGCCTTACGAACATCATCGAGAAGCTCGTAAATAACGCGATAGAAACGGATCTCGATACCAGCCTGTTCAGCGTCCGCTGTTGCTCGTGGCTCAGCACGCACGCCGAACCCAACGATGATAGCACTTGATGCGATAGCAAGCTGCACGTCGCTCTCGTTCACACCACCCACAGCGGCGTGAAGCACGCGTACCTTAACCTTCTCTCCGGAGAGCTTCTCGATCGAGTGCTTAACAGCTTCAACAGAACCCTGCACATCAGCTTTAAGGATAACATTAAGCTCTTGTGCTGCCTGGTTGCTGGCACGTTTTGCAAACTCCTCAAGGCTAATAGGCCCTGATGCCAACGCGCGCTCCTTAGAAGCCTTCGCCTCAGCACGATTCCCGGCAACCTCACGCGCATCAGCCTCAGACTCCATCACGAAGAAGTCATCGCCTGACGCCGGCATTCCGTTAAGACCAGTAATCTCAACAGGGGTTGATGGACCAGCAGATTCGGCGCGCTCGCCCTTGTAATCGCTCATCGTTCGTACGCGACCGTACTCAGCGCCGCTTACAAAGATATCGCCAACTTTGAGGGTTCCACCCTGAACAAGCACGGTGGCGACCACACCACGACCGCGGTCTTGTCGACTCTCGATAACGGTACCTTTAGCGCGACGGTTAGGATTAGCCTTGAGCTCCTTCACCTCAGCCTGAACGAGAATTCCTTCGAGCAGGTCTGAGATACCATCACCGCGCAGAGCCGAGATCGGGAAGAACATAGTGTCCCCACCCCAATCCTCTGGCTGCAACCCAAGCTCAGCGAGCTGTGTCTTTACGCGGTCTGGATTTGCATCCGGTCTATCCATCTTGTTAACTGCAACGACGATGGGCACTTTCGCTGCCTGAGCATGGTTAATTGCCTCCTTCGTTTGCGGCATCACTCCGTCATCTGCTGCAACGACGAGCACAACGATATCAGTAACCTGCGCTCCGCGCGCTCGCATCGAAGTAAACGCCGCGTGGCCAGGAGTATCGATGAATGTAATCACACGACCACCCTCGGTTGTTACCGAGTAGGCACCGATGTGCTGGGTGATTCCCCCCGCTTCCTTCGCTGCAACAGCAGCGCTACGAATCCTATCAAGAAGGGATGTCTTACCGTGATCAACGTGTCCCATCACGGTAACGACTGGCGGACGAGGCTGAAGGTCTTCAGGATTCTCCTCAAGAGTATCCTGGATGATATCCTGCTCGTTGTACTCAACGTGTTTAACTTCGTAACCCAATTCATCTGCTACGATTGACGCTGTATCTTTATCGATCGCTTGATTGATGGTTGCCAAAACTCCGAGTCCGAGAAGCTTTGCGATAACTTCACCCGACTTAAGGCTCATCTGACGAGCTAGCTCACCCACAGTAATTGACTCGGCAAGTTCGATAACGCGCTTAGTGACTTTTGGCTTATCAGCCTCAGCGCTCTCGCGCTGGTCGATATCACCCCGACCGTGCCCCTTCCTCTTTGGTTTTCGAACCTCGCGACCGCCGTAGTCGAGCAGATCGGTACTGCTAATCTCTCGCTTACGACCCTTCTTAAAGCCCTTCTTAGGACCTTCTTCCTCAACCTCTACAACCTCGCGCACTTCACGACCAGCAACAACGCCCTTAGGTGAGCGCTTCTGATCGCCTGGCTGAACCACAACACGCTTCTGCGGGAGCTCAATTCGGCCAAGAATTCGCGGCCCAACGGTGCTCTTAGTAGGTTCGTCAGCTGCTGCAGCACTGGCAACAACCTCCTGAACAGGCGCAGCAACGGCGGCAACCTCCTCAACCTCAACTGCAGGCGCACTAGCCACCACGTCAGATTCTTGAGGTACGATTTCTAACTCTTGCGGAGCGGCTACGGCTTCTTGTGCGAAGTCTCTTGCGGCTCCACCGTCAGCTGAAGCAACCGCCATCGGTACGCTCTCTGCTACTGGCGCAGCCGGCGCTGGAGTAGACACAGGTGCGGCTTCTGCAGCAGCTGGTGCAGGAGCATCTGCCGTTCTACGGCGACGAATCACGTCTCCAGAACGACGCTCAACAACTGCCTCGGTTGCTCCGGTCACTTTATCAACGCGCTGCGTAACGACCTCTGAGTTGGAGCTCTTCGGAGTGCCCATCGCCTGGCGAATAATGGCGCGCCGAATCAAGTCGGCTTCGTCAGCCTCAAGGGAGTGAGAATGGGAGCTTTTCCCCTTCATCCCCATCTCTTGCGCCTTAGAGAGGATCACTCGGTTATCGACGCCGAGCTCTTTTGCTAATTCGTAAATTCTAATCTTTGACATGTTTCTCTACCGCTTAACTTTGAACCCTTTCGTTGCTGCCCCGATCATCTTATTCGGCGCACCACGTTGACCGACCTCATTACCACTGCCCCGCCCACCATCTTCCGGCAGCTCAAGGAGCATTCGCTTTACAACCTGCGCAACTGCATCGGACTTCAGGGAGTTTGGTGCTAACTTTAAAGCCCTCTCCCATCGACCCGGCTGATTCATCCGCGAGACGCATTCCCGAGTTGGATGAATATACCCCCCTCGACTCTGCACCGCCTGATGCTCATCACGAGCGAGGGCCCCGTCACAGAACACTATTCGCACTAGCTCCCGCTTCTGTGCCTTTTTACGGCAGATGCAGCAGGTTCTCTCGCTCTGTTTCAGACCCTCTCTCCTTCTCCCTTCCTACACAATCCTCTACACCGTTTGAGGCTGTCGGGCTGACCCTGCCTGCAAGAACGTCTCAAGCGCTTGCCGAATCTGCTCAACTTCTGCCTCTTCTATTCCACTAACCTGCTTTAGGGCCTCATCATCACTTTCAACGAGGCTCTGGATGGTCTTGTACCCTCCAGTTATCAACATCTCTCTGAGATCCGCTGCCAACGGAAGCCGCTCGAGATCGGATACAGCCGCGGTCAACTCGGGGAGTACATCAGCTGCATCGCCGAGCTTTTCAGCGTAATCCTTTGCATTCTTGAGAATCTCAGACGCTTGGTCCTGAGAGAGCCCCTCAACCTCAAACAGATCTTCAAGGTTCGCGTCAGCCACTTCTCGCACTGTACGGAAACCGTGTTGGAACAGCAGCTCTGCGTGCATGAAATCAATTCCTGGAATCCCGCTCAATGCAGCACGTGCACGACGAGCCTCTTCCTCTGCTACCGACACGCTACGCACATCGATGCGCCAGCCGGATAACTTGCTAGCCAGCTTTACGTTCTGACCGCGACGACCGATAGCGAGCGAGAGTTGGTCATCTGGAACGATAACCTCCATCGAGTGCTCCTCTTCATCAACCACCACTCGGCTCACCTCTGCAGGCGAGAGCGCACGAGCAACAAAGGACGGCTCGTCTGCTGTCCAGGTGATGATATCGATACGCTCTCCGCGCAGCTCTTGTACTACAGCTTGAACGCGAGAACCCTTAATTCCAACGCACGCTCCAACTGGATCTACGCTTGAATCGTTTGAGTACACTGCGATCTTGGCACGCTCACCAGGTTCACGAGCTACTGCCTTAAGTTCAATTACACCGTCTGCAATCTCAGGGACCTCAAGCGCGAAAAGCTTTCGGATAAGGTCTGGATGGCTACGAGTCAAGATAATCTGTGGTCCTCGAGCCGAGCGGTCAACATCGAGGATCATTCCACGGAGACGATCTCCTGGGCGGTAACGCTCGCGCTGAATCTGCTCGCGCTTAGGAAGAATCGCCTCTGTGCGCCCAAGGTTCACGATAATGTTGCCGCGCTCAAGGCGCATAACGCTACCGTTAATGAGCTCGCCCTTAGAATCTTTATACTCTTCGTAGATCACACCACGCTCAGCATCACGCACCTTCTGCATGATAACCTGCTTAGCAGTTTGCGCAGCGATACGTCCGAGCATGTAGGTATCAAGCTTCTTTCCAAGCTCATCGCCCACCATGGCATCTGGGTCTACTTCTTTTCTCGCATCCGAGATCGCGAGTTGGGTATCCGGGTCTTCAACCTTATCAACTACCACTTTAAACTGAACGACCTCTATTTCGCCTGTTTCCTCGTTGAATTTGGCTTCAAGGTTCAGGTTGTGACCGAAGTGTTTGCGGGCGGCAGAGAGCATCGCCGACTCAACCGCCTCAACAAGCACCTGCTTGTCGATACCGCGGTCTCTTCCCATCTGACTTAGAATTGCATTTAGGTCAAAGCTTGAAGACATACACCTATACCTCTATTTCCAACGTCCTATTAAAAATTCGTAAACTAACTACTACTCAAGCCTTTACACGCTAAGAGCCCCTAACAGCTTTGCGCGTCAAAACTTAAAATCAACCCGCGCCTCTTTAATGCTCGGGATACTTACCTGCACCTGCCCTCGGCTCTGTTCATCATCAACGATGAAACCGTCACCCTCTAGCGCAGAGAGCACTCCGGTAACTACCCGATACGTGCCAGTATCGGTTTTGAACTTAACCCGTACCCGCTCACCAATAGCACCACTGTAGTGCTGCGGTAGGCGTAACCTGCGGTTAATTCCAGGGCTCGAAACCTCCAACACACACCCCTCAGGGATAAAACCGTCCTGCTCGTCGAGGGCAAGCAGCTTCTTAGTCACCTTCACACAGTCCTCAAAGGAGACTCCGCTCCTCTGATTACCTGCTTCCTCATCTGCGTCTGCGTCTGCGTCAACAACAGCATCCACCTCAGCCTGAGGCACTACCCCTTTAGGGCGTGAGAGATAAACCCGCAATACTCCGCCGTGCGCTCCTCCAGCAGGATAATCAATATCGAAGAGCTCGACTCCGAACTCATCGGTGACCTCTCGAATGATGTCCCACAAAGGATTACTGTCGCTCTTAAGCATATTGCAAACTACTCGACCTCCTTCGCCCCTGCTCCCCGCTGCTGTACACTTCCCGTTTGAACGAAGGCAATAAGCCATGCGTCCGCGGTTACTACGCGACCCAAACCCTGACGATCCACTGATGTGACCAGGATAACAAGCCTGAAGGTGAGACCACCTTCACTCGGCGAGGAACTGCCGAAGACTGTATTCTCTTACCACAGAAAGAGAGGAAAG
>JBIIHY010000432.1:0-3083 GCA_044235305.1 Bdellovibrionota bacterium | reverse complement strand
TTCCGCGCCTCCGTATATGGACCCGCCGCCTCAAAGCAACAAAAAGACACCTACACTCTTAAAAAAAGAGTATCGATGGGTTTCTACCCCGAGAGGGGTATCTACCTACAAGATAGCGAGACCAAGGAAGGACAAGATGCAGTCGTATATCCGGCTTCATCGACACTGCGGTTTCACGCGCAGTGGCGAGAGCCTTGATGTAATGTGCGCACCTGCTCCTTATCGCGTTAGCGGCTTTATTGTAAAAGCCTGCGGAGGCTTCAGGTTTTGCAGATGCCGGTCTTACCTATCTCGACGTCAATATCTCTCGTATCTCAAAGCACCCTAAGGCTCACTGAACCGTACGTGCTGCATGTGGCTGTTGCGGATCGTAGACCTCACGGGAGGTCAGGATGCGCCATGCTATGCGCGCATTTTTATTTGCCACCGCAACTGCAGTAGGGTTAGTCCCCTTTGCAGCATGCAGCTTTCGGATCCAGAGACTGTGAGCATCCTCTTTGTTCGTATTGTTCACGGCGTGCCGCACAACGTTGCGTGCCCCGTGAATGAGGAGTGTGCGCGTATAGGTGTCACCGCGCTTGGAAATGCCGAGGAGGACCGGCTTGCCGCCGGTCGTACATTGGCGAGGAACAAGCCCGAGCCAGGCAGCAAACTGCCTGCCATTTTTGAACATCTTGGGATCTCCACACACAACAGTCAGAGCTGTTGCCGTGAGAATTCCCACGCCGGGGATAGTCATGAGGCGTTGTACGACCGGACACTCTCTTGCCCGAAGCATAATGTTCTTGTTACTGCTAGCTATCCGGAGCTCAAGGGACCGGAGCTCTTCTCGCACGTCGTTAACCAGCTCTCGAACCCCGGAAGGTAATTCCGCATCATGCCCGTCAGATTGGCGAAAGTAACGAGTGAGACTTGCCGGACCCTGCGCTATCACTATGCCAAACTCAGCAAGAATGCCGCGTATCTGATTAATGAGTGCCGTGCGATGTCGGATCTGTTGTGAACGCACCCGGTGCAGTGCTTGCAGCTCCTGCTGCCCCTCAGTTTTAGTTGAAACAAAGCGCATCTTCGGACGGCTCCCTGCCTCAATCATCGCCTCTGCATCGTTGTAGTCATTCTTCTGGGATTTTACAAACGGCTTTACAAACTGTGGTGGTATCTGTCTCGCTATAAGCCCTGTCCGTATAGCCTTACGCGACCAGTAGTGTGCACTCTGACACGCCTCCATGTACACCGTGCACCCGTCCGGCAGCTGCTCCAGTAGCGCAGCAAAATCACGCCGGCTTACTTTACGTCTCCACAGCTGCTTGCCACTCGAATCGGCACCTTCCACATGCATTACAGACTTGGACAAATCAACACCAATAGCGCTAATCTCTTTCATTGGACCCTCCCCTAAGAAGTAATACTCAAGCACAACTTAGTCTCCCCACAGCAATCTATGCGAGGGGAGAAAAAGGGCGGGTCCATTACATTGCGTTACACAACCAGAATATTCGTATGCGGAAAAACTTAGTTTTTCACCACTGCCGCACGCCCAATCACATGTGGCAGCCACAGGTGATAACGGACTTGCGCCAGTTGCCGAACCTTAATTAACCGAACAGCAAGCTCCACAACCTGCATTCGCCGCCATCGCCGGACTTGTTGCCGCAGCCTTCTCTGGGAAGTAGCGAGCAACGAGTGTATCTGCAGCGTGCTCAGCCCCAACCTTCAGTGCGCGAATAATCGGGCGCTGGCGCTCCTGTAGGGCTTGGCGAGAGTCCCAAGCCTCAGTCAGCTTGCTTGATAGGTTTTCAACGGTTAGGGATGCAAGCTCAAGGCCGTAGTCCTCACACTCAAGAAGGCGTAGGTAACCGCGAACCTTTGGCGCATACACTAGACCAACAACTGGAATCTCAACAGACGAGGCGAGGACGATCGAGTGGAAGCGCATTCCAACGAGCAATCCGCACCGTCGCAGCACTGCTTGAATGTCGTGGCTGAGGTACGTTGTGTTTGTGAGTACTGCTCCGCCCATCAATCCGGCCAGCTCCCGGCACGTCTTCTCATCCATAGGATGTGTGCAGAATATCATCGGCTGGAAGTTGTCTTTAACAGACGCCTGCACTTTCTTTATGCTGTCTGCAAGGAGATTGAGGAAGGTTTGAGGGCTCTGTAAGCGCTCCTCGGGCTTGAGCCACGTGTCGAGGTAGCTGGTTGCATTGATAGCCATGACTGGCTTCTCAGGATCAAGACCGATCTCTTTTAGTATCGATACGGCCACTTCATCGCTCGACACGGGATTGATAAAAGCTGCATCTCCCGTGAGCTCCACCGGTTGAGTTACTCCGATATCTTTAGTCAGCTTCTCGCTGTCGCGTTCGCGCATCATCACCAGATCGCAGCCGTTGATGGTCCACTTAGCGAGGAGGCGGCTGATCCAACTTGGGAACGGGCCGATGCCAGTGCTGTAACACACCATCTTGCATCCAAGCAGCCGCGCAAGCGGAACCAAGAATACTAGGGTGATGAGATAGTTGAACGCTGGGTTGAAAAGTTTTTTGCCAAAGATAATACCGTCACAGATAAGCGCGCAGTCGCTCTTGGCGAAGCACTGCAGGGTTGGGAGTCCGAGGAGGCGCACACTCAATGTCCACGGCATAACGTTTACGGCTTTCACGTTGTAGCGTTTGCCGTAGTGCTTCTCAACCCAATCAGGCTTGATGGTTGGTACGTAAAATTCAGCATCCGGCATGCGCTTAGAGAGGCTCTCCATAATGCTCGACATGATCGCCATGTCTCCGAGGTTTCGGCCGGAGTTGTTGCCAAGAAGTGTAATGCGTGGGTGGGTGCCTTTCATAGGTGCCTCAAATGGGTACAAACCATCGATATTTTTAGTTCGGAGGCCTCTTTAAAGCAAGAGAGGAGGGGTAACTTTATCAGCGGTGCTCCTCCGCTATCCAGGTTGGAGGGGGTTTGGGGTATTTAGGTTAATTAACGCAATGTAATGGACCCGCCCTTTTTCTCCCCTCGCATAGATTGCTGTGGGGAGACTAAGTTGTGCTTGAGTATTACTTCTTAGGGGAGGGTCCAATGAAAGA
>JBIIHY010000373.1:0-3085 GCA_044235305.1 Bdellovibrionota bacterium | reverse complement strand
CAGCTGTATTCACGGAATATCCACAAGTTTCCCCATCATTCTGCCGATGTAGGTCGTGTATGGGGGCGATTCAGGTAGGGGACATAGTTGCGGGGAAGTACGAGGTGCTCAAGTTGCTCGGTTCGGGCGGCATGGGTGAGGTGTATGTCGCTTGTCACGTGCAGATGCCTGAGTTCAGAGTGGCGCTCAAAACTCTCAACGCCAGCCACACCTGTAAAGTTGAAAATAAAGAGAAGTTCCGCAACGAGGTGATAGCTGCATATCGGGTCAATCATCCGAACATAGTGCAAATGTATGAGTATTTTGACCTTGGAGAGCTTCAGGCTTTTGCTATGGAGTTTGTGGCAGGCGCAACACTTGCAGCCGTCATGACCGAGGAGCGGCTTCCGGCAGATGTGTCGATCAGTTTTGCCAAGCAGATTGCGATGGGGTTGTCAGCGCTCCATAGAGCGGGCACGTATCACAGAGATTTAAAGCCAGAAAACGTACTTGTTGCAGATGACGGGAGGTTAAAGCTCACTGACTTCGGAGTGGCGCATATTCGCGGAGGAGTATCGCTTGAAATGGAAGGTGTGCTTGTTGGTACGCCTCACTACGTTCCCCCTGAGTACGTTGAGAATCACGTCAGTGACCATCGCGGTGATATCTACGCCCTTGGCGTAATGCTGTACGAAATGTTAGCCGGGGTAACTCCCTTTACCGCACCCACCCGTAATTCACTACTTAAAGAGCGCCTGGTACCTCATGGACTCGACCTTCGGGAGCGGGTTCCGGAGCTTCCCGCTGCGTTGGTAGCGATTGTAGAGCGCTGCTTAGCAGTGTCGGTTACGCAGCGATATCCGCATGCTGTTGATGTAGCCGAGGATTTAGCGCGAGTCCAGAAGGAGTTCAGCTTGAGCGATACAGCAGATTGCTCGCAAAAAACCTCGGAGACGAAGGTGTATTGGAACGTGCTTTTGCGAGAGAGGGAGCAAGAAGCGCGAGCTCAGTCAGAAAAGAACGGTCACAGCTCTCAGTTTGATGGTGGGCACGTGAGAGCAGGAGTTAGTCGTGGCTAGCTTTTTGAGCACATTGAACAAGCGCGGCAAGAAAGCAGCAGGCTCGCAGGGAGAGGGGCTGCTTATTCGTAAGAGTGATGCTGCTGTATGGCCAAAGAACCGTGAGTCAAAGAAGCCTCAAACAACGATACTTGTAAGCGCACGCGAGGCATCACCGGAAGGTTTGCTCGCAGAGCTTGCAGGGTATAATAAAGAAAAAACCGCTCAGAAGAAGGGAGCGGGAGCGAAGCGCGAGGGAGAAGACCTTCCGCCGTGGATGTCGCTTAATACAAGTCGTGTAGCACAGCTTAATGCGTTGGTGCCCCTAGCGCGGCGCCTATTACAACAAGGCAACTATCGAGATGTATCTGGCCGTGAGCTTGAAGTTTTGGTCAAGCGTGCTGTCTCTCTGGCTGTGCATGAGCTTTCCAGCGAGATGCCGATTACGAGTAGAGACGCGATTGAAGCAACGCGTGAGCTTCTCACACTCGTGCGCGGAAAGGGGCCGCTGCAGCCCCTTTTTGATGACCCCTTTGTGACGGATATCTTCATCGACGACTGGAATAAAGTGCGGTGCAAGCGTAAGGGAAAATCGATCGAAACCCCCTGCGTCTTCCGCTCACCGTCTGACTTCGAGTTGTTATGCGCAAGTATTCTTCAGCAGGCTAATGAGCGTCTGACAGCACAGCGGCCACGAGTTGACGCAGTAATTCCTGATGAGTGGTGCAGTCGAGTTAATCTTATTCACGGCAGTTTGCGCGGTGATAGTAAGCCAGGGGTCGCTATTCGTATTCCGCGTTTGCGATCGGCTACGATGTACGATCTCCTTCGATCGCAAACGCTGCCCGCTCCGGTTGCAGCCTGGCTATCAGAGTATATGGCCTTCGGGGAGCTGAGTACCCTTGTTATTGGTCCTACTGGAAGTGGAAAGACTACCTTTGCTACGGCACTTCTCAACGCTGTTGCGTCAGACGACCGAGTGCTGCTTTTGGAACATCTGCCTGAGATTAGGCCAGCTTCATGTCACGTGGAGCGCCTTCGTATATCACATCCGTGGTCGGAGATTCAGCACGGTGTGGGGGTTGCTGAGGTGGTGGATGTTGTTCGTGCGCGCGGGCCGCACCGGGTTGTGTGGGGCGAGATACGGGAGCGTGATCGCACATCGTTTGTGGAGCTTTTGGCCGATGGATACTCCGGCTCAATCGCTACTATGTGTGGAGAGGACTCCTATGAAGCGCTCCATCGCCTCACGCGCGGACTTGAGGGCGAAGCCCATTCAGCCAGCCTTGCTACTACTATTTCACGCACAATCGGCTTAGTGGTGCGGCTTAATAACGTAGCTGGTAAGTCATGCATGCTTGAGCTCTCAGAGGTGGTTGTCTCACACGATGCACGGCCTACGCTGCGCACGTTGATTCGTTATGAGGGCGAGGCAAACGGCCGTAGGGTATGGCGCATGGTTGCTGCGTCAGGTGGGGTGCTTGATGCGATGGCTGCGCGCGGCGTCGAGATAGCGCTTTGCCCAACGCTACTTCCTCCACTTGAGGGAAGTGAGAGTGCGTCTATCCAAGAGGATAGACAGTGAAAGAGAGTGAGTATCTTGCTAGCATAGCATCGTCTGGCCCGTCTGCTCGGGTTACAGCACTCTTGCCGCAGCCTATAGTGGCCGTTGAGGCAGGGGGTAAGCGCGATAGAATAGAGCAGTTTATCGAGCGATCGGGAATTCCTCTGGCGCCTCTCTGCTACATCGGCCTGTGTGTGGTGGCGTCCTTCTTTCTCTTTATACTGGGTATTCACATTGGGCCGGTAACTGGCGTCAGTACAGCTTTGGTGACCTTGTATCTCGGGGTTGTGTTTGCGCCGCTTGAGCTATTTGGACGGCGCATGCGGAGCGTTGAGGGCGAGTTGGCAGGAGTAGCTCAGAAGATTGGTGAGAATCTTTTGCATGGCTATGCACTCGACCAAAGTGTCGCTACAACAGCCCACGCAGCTCAGTCGCCAGAGCTGAAAGAGATTCTGCAGACGGTGCAGCGAAGTCTACTTACCGC
>JBIIHY010000081.1:0-10167 GCA_044235305.1 Bdellovibrionota bacterium | reverse complement strand
CCACCAGACCGGAAACCAAGACCTGTGCCGTACCAGATAAGATTACAGAGCGAGTAAAAAAAATGACGCGGGATATGCAACATGGGAAAGCATTTTTGCTATAACCCTTTATGAAACTGGGACGCGCGAGTCGCGTCGATGATGGAAATAAGCGTTCAAAAAAAATGTGTGTATAATCTGTTAGGATTATTTATGTTCAAGAAACTTTCAACAAATGTGATGAAGTCTTCCCTTTCATTCTGCCAGCGTCTTGGTGCATCGAAGGTATGCCCAACTGAGGGGCAGGTTCGTGGGGTATTGTTCATTGCAGGAATTTCGATCCTTGCTCTCGGACTCTCTCATGAAGTGCTAGCTGCTCAGGTTGGTGGAGCAGGTGGAATTCAAACTACGTACAACGATGTGCGTATAGCAAACTCTGTAAACGTTATCCTTGAGTACCTAGAAGGTTCCTTGGGTGCGTTGATAATGGCAACGGCCGGGATTCTGGCTATCTGTTCAGCTGCTTTCGGTCAGTACAAGGCTGCACTCAGCTTGATGGTGGTAGCGGTAGGATCGTTTATTCTACGCTCTCTAATGTCGACGTTCTTCAACGACGAGAACATCAGGGAGTAGTCGTTCCCTTTCCTTGCGTGAGGGTAACTGGAACCTCAGGGGGAAACCCCTGAGGTTTTTTTATTGCTCGGCGCTCTTAATTAGGGCGAGAGTTTTGCAGTCACGGCCTTAAGCAGAGCGACGTCCTTCTCGGACGAAATGCGTTGCTGAAGGATTTTTTTCTGCTCAGGTACGCCTGGGTCAAGCCTCGCATAAGCCAGAGAGCGCGCGAGTGGCTCCGGATGCTGGGCCAGGAGAGTAAGCACATCAGAGGATGCTGGCCACGAATGCTTCTTCAGATATCGGGCCGCTTCCAGGTTGAAGAGGTCCTTATCGTCACACGCGGACCGAGCAAGTAAGATGAGCAGTGTAGTCTCGGCCGGCGGTTGCATCTGAAACCAGAGAGCCACAAAAGGGGCTCGTTTCAGAGGGTCTAAAAAGAGACCTGAGAGCAGTGCCACGGTTTGTGACCGCGAGAGCCGGTTCTGTTCGGAGGTTAAGAACTTAAGAACCTGAGTATCTACCTGTCGGACCCCCCTACTTCGAAGCTGCTCTGCAGCTTTCTCCCTGACCGCTGGGAGCGGGAATTTAAGCAAGTCGGCGTACTGGGAGGCCGATAAGCCCACACTTGGCACCTGCTCAAGGATCAGAAGAAGCTTGGCAGCCGCGGGCACCTCCTTCCACGCAACGAGGCTATCGATATCAAACCAACCGAGAACGGTTCCAGGATCCCCCCCTCGGTCACGAATAGCAGCTAGTAGTTGGTCCGCGAGGGCCGGCTTCGCCATAACAACCGGTAGTAGTAACGCTACGCGCTCGAGAGTAGCAGCGACTTCAGTTGAGGGGCCGATCAGAATATCGTAGGCCGCCGTAGTGGCTGTGCCCGCGATGACCTGCGAAAGCGCTATGGCAAGTGGGTCGGCGAGAGTGGTAACACCCAAGCCCTCTAACTTTTTGAATGCGTCACCCTCAGGATCACCAAGCGCGGTAAGCTTCGAAAGCGGAATGCTCTTAAGCTGTTCGCCCGGTGAGCCCGGGGAAAGCTGGGCTGCTACAGCCACCACAAGTGACGGATGTAGTGAGGACAGCGCCGGAAGACCCTTAAGCCCCTCTGGAAGAACCTGCGCAACAGTAAGTGCAATCAGAGTAGTTGTGTCATTGCTGCTAAACTCCTCTCTCCACGGGCTGCGATAGGCTGCACGAAACAGCGAGACATTAAGTCCCGGCCGAGAAGCTCCACTGCTGATATCCTCAACTATTGCGGTAATCGCTGCCGGGTCCCGGTCGATTACAGCCGCCCGCGCCACGCTGCGTAAGCGGGCCTTATCGCCGCTCGCCAATGCTGCCACATACTCTGGATTGTTCTGTGCCGCTAGTATCGGCACGTAGTGCGCCATCCCGTTGTATAGACGCGGAAATCTCCACTTAAGAACCGCCAATGTGGTTATCGCAAGCAGAAGCACGCCTAGGAGTACCCGAATGTAGGGCATAACGCGCAAACGGTGCTTGATGCGCGTCTCAACAGTGTAATTCGTTGATGGGGCCGGTGCTTGCTGCACCGCAGCAGGTGGCGACATAACAGAAGCGCCGGATGACTGTGGTTGCTCAGCTGCCAGGCTCCCGCCAATAATCCTGCCGCGGGAGGTAGCGCTTTGAGGTTCCCCTTTTGAAGCGCTCGGTGCACGATTTTCAAGGAAGAGAGCTGCTACATCTGAAAGTGATGGGCGCTGGCGAGGTGAAGCAAGTAGCAACCTATCAATCAACTCCTTCTGCGGGGAAGTTGCCCTGTCGCCTAGGATGGCCCGCAGGCAGGTCCCCAAGCCAAACAGGTCAACCGAGGGCTGGGGATCTGAAAGTTTCTCAAGCTCCGGGGCGCAGAAGTCATCTTTTCGGCCGCTAAAGGCACCGATCCTCGGGTCAAGGAGGAAAACTGGCCCCGAACCGGATGAGGGAATGGCTACGTTTGCGGGGCAGATGTGACCGTGCACGAGGTGGCGCCGGTCTAACTCGAGCACCTGTTCAACGAGCTGCCGTGATAGTGCGAGCGGATCGCTTAGCCTCACATTCTCGCCACCCGCGGTCAGATCGGCCAGAGTCGAGGTAACGAAGGGACGACTCGCCAAGAAGCGGTCACTTGCAGGCAATGACCTCACAGATGTATTCCACTGTGGCAAGAGCGAGAAACCCTCCATCTCGGCCACAACGTGGCGGAGGAAATCAAATGGTAAGGGTGGCGAGAATCGGTAGAGATAAACTGTGCCGTTTATAAGCAGAAGTGGGCGAACGTCCCAACTTTCCGGGGTCAGCATCACGTTCACGCACACCGCACCACTTGGGAAATGCTTCTCCAGTAGCTCAAATGAGGCGCGTTCTTTTCCGCTTAAATCCTCCGCCGAGACGAGTTTCACAGTAATACTTTCCTTCTATCTTTAACGCTATGAGCGGTCACTGCTGAGCAATGACGTTATCTCTGCCTCAACGCGCCCGAGGATCTCATCGTATGAGAACTGCCCTACCAGTGTACCCCGCCGCTTCAGGTTGACGTGGTTTGGTGCACACCACAGTCCAAGGTCTGCATCGTCGGTTTCGCCGGGGCCGTTAACGCGACAACCCATAACCGCTATCGTTAGGCTCTCTTGAGCGTAGCGCTTCGTCAATTCCCGAACACTCTGCGCAAGCTCGACGAAAGTCTCATTCTCAACTCGTGAACACGACGGACATGAAATGATATTAAGCCCCTGCTGTTCAAAGCGCGGGACCGAGCGGAAACGGCCGGCGTACACATCCTCTATGATCTTCTTGGCGAGCGTTACCTCTTGAAATTTTTCGCTGTAAGGGAGCGTTAGCGATACACGTACAGTGTCGCCGATGCCCTGCGCCAAAAGATTCTCAAAGGCCACGCGGGTTTTGACCTCACCCATAGGAAGCATTCCCGCCTCGGTAACTCCGAGGTGAAGTGGAATCTCGGTGAACTCTTTCGCAAAGCGGCGATTGATCTCCATTACGTCATTGGGGTCAGAGCTCTTCAGCGAAACTACGTAGTTGTGGAACCCAAGGTCTTCCATGTACCCGATGTGCTCTCGTGCGGAAGTAAGTGCAACTTCAAGCGGGTCCTGTTGCTGCTCAGCCTGAGCAGGGTCGAGTGAACCGAAATTCACCCCGATTCGGAGGGCAAGATCGTGCTCGCGCGCAACGCCTACTATGTACTTTACTTTATCACGCACGGGTGTCTCCTTCTCGTGGTGATAGAGATGCCCCGGGTTGTACCGGATCTTCTGTACGTAGGGCGCGACTGCTTTGGCGAGCTTATAACTCTCCTGCAGGTCAACAACTAATCGCGCGGTTGTTCGTTTGCGAATCTCCGCTAACGCTTCTATGTCGCGCTTACTGTCGATTGCGATCCTGATAACATCTGCCCCGTGCTCTTGTAGGAGCTTTATCTGACCAGAGGTGGCTTCAATGTCTTGGGTTTTGGTGGCACACATCGACTGCACAGATATTGGCCCGTCGCTACCAATAATGAGGTCCCCCACCCGTACAGAACGTGTTCTACGGCGCTTAATTCGTGAGCCCTCATTACCCTGCCCAATAACGCTGATTGCGGTGCTCTCTCCCATGGCGCTTTCTCCCATGTACACAACAGATTTAATCAATGAGAATAGCTCTTTATGCCAACCTGAGCCATACCGGGACTAATAAAACCGCAAGAAACCAGATACACCCTGACTAGTGGCTCGAAATGTAGTATAATCCGAGGGTTGAAGTGCGCAGTAATGCGGCAAGAGGGAATTAAAAGGGACGTATGAGTGGTATTGAGGAACTAGAGGATATTTTTGCACGCATTACCGAAGAATACCAAGAGCCGGTTCCTATCGGAGGCCGCTGCGAGTCAAACATCTTCTACCGAGTGGAAGACTTAAGCGATAAGGACCTCGATGTGTGCGCAGAGTATGTAGCCGAGCGCATCCGTAACGTGGTATCCCCTCAGCAACCCCAGCTATTCCTCAAGCTTCCAGGAGGATACTCGTTCTTTGCTGAACGGCTCTGTACGATCTATTCCGAACTGTACAACAAAGGTAAAGAGGTGCCGCTTGAGCAGTATCTCGAGAGCAAGATGTCTAACGGACACGGCGAGAAATACAAGGGGTACAATTCAATACTGGTGACCGATGTAATCACCACCGCGCGCTCGAGCCTTGAGGCGCATACCCGAGCTACGCTCAAGGGTATCCCGGTTTTGTGCTGGGCTACTCTTATCGACAGAACGTTTGGCCCTGGTCCCGTTCCGGTGGTTTCGGCCTTTACTGGAGCGTCCGTGCGGGTTTTGACCCAGATCGGCTAGCTTTTGCTTAGTTAAATCGGGTGCGTTAGGCTTAGGGGGATAACCTTATTTTTTAATGAGGCCCCATGCTAAGCCTTAGGTCCTGTGCGCTTTCTCTAGCCGTTCTTATTCTTCCAGTCAGCGTCCAGGCACAGTCTGTGCCATTTCTTGGCTGCTTCGTCCAAGAGAACAATGAGTGTGCAGATGTAGAGATTCAATGCACATCAAACTCAAGCGACAATTACGCGGCATTTGACGTAGCGGTTGGAAGGTTGTGCGATGAAGTCATATCTCGCAACGCATCGATCAGCGAGCTTCAGGAGCTGGTAAATGAGACCACGTTCGCTATCTCACGACTGGAGCGTTCGTACTCGATAGTGTCGAGGCGAGCAACATTGCTGCAGCGGCAAAAGAATCGTGCTGACCAACGTGTGTCACGATTGCTGCGGGCGTGCGGCGCACCTTGCCGCGGCCTGTAGGACTTACCTGCGTTTCAGAGGGATTACCTTCCCTGCACCCGCAGCCACCCGCGGCTCGTATGGCAAGAAAAGTTCTGGCTCGGGGGCCTCATCGGCCGGATCATCTAGAATTTCAAGGGTCGATAGCACCGTTGCGGTCTCTTCGGATAGCTCAGCTACTGGACGAACCACCTTACTGCGTTTAATCAAAGTATCTAGCTCGTGGTGTGCCGCTTGCCCGGCCTGTACTCTAGCCTTAAGTGACACAAGGACGTTAGCGAGGGCTGCAGCCCGTACGAAATCCCCCTTCTCTGCGCAGCTTATCAGCTCACGCTGAGAGCGAACGAGCTCAGCTTCGCTTGAGCGCCACATACCTTGGAACTCGCTCCGCAGGGCGAAGACATCGTAGATTAACTTTTTCGTGTTAGGACACTCAGCCGCTTCGGTTAGTTTACGAAGCAGAAGGCTGTTAACCTCGCGCCACTCTGCTACCTGGCTGGATGAGTGGTCCGATGAAGCCCCTTCAGACTTTGGGAAGGCAGCTGTTGAAGCTGTATTGTAGAGGCGCAAAGCGCGTCTACTTTTTTGAACGAGTGCCATCACTCGTGAACGGAAGGACTCTGATTCCATGGTTCCTACGACAACTATAAAGCGGTTCTCAATTACCAATGCTGACAGATGAAATCAACAAAAAAAGGAATAAAATTGGCTCTTTATTTATGGCGTTCGACTTGACACTTTCGATTCGATTAGTGGCAGGTCAGATACTACAAAGCTTGCACGCGGCTACGAGTCACCAGCCGCCAACTGATGTAGATCAAGTGCCTTCCACCGCTCTTTAATGGTGCGGTAAAGATCAGGAAATACCCCCGTTTCTATGGCGTTTCTGATGCGTTTCATGAGGCCTAGATAGTGGGCAAGGTTGTGGATGCTTGCTAGTTGAGGTCCGAGCATCTCGCCGACCTTAAAGAGGTGGTGGATGTAGGCGCGCGAGTACGTGCGGCACGCAAGACAGGCGCATGTTGCATCGATCGGAGCGCGGTCTTCAGCAAAGCGCGAGTTCTTGATGTTGATAAAGGGTGGCTCGTCTTCAACGAAGATGCGCCCAAACCGCCCCGACCGCGTTGGCATTACGCAGTCAAAGATATCAACCCCGCGGGATACAGCCTCAACGATATCTTCTGGCGTGCCAACCCCCATGAGGTAGCGGATATGGCCTTCAGGCAACTGAGCAACGTGGTAGCTAAGAACCTCATACATCTTCTCTTTTGGCTCTCCAACGCTTACCCCGCCAATCGCGTACCCATCAAACGGAAGCGCCCCGATCTGTTCTGCCGAAAGGGTACGAAGCTCTCTGTGGCACCCACCCTGGGTTATGCCAAAGATACACATCTCAGGGTCTGTGCGTGCAGCAAGGGAGCGCTTGGCCCAGCGGTGAGTAAGCGCAAGTGATTTCTCGAACTCAACCCGGGAGATATCAGCAGCAGGACACTCATCGAGCGCCATGGCGATACTGACTCCCATCGTTTGCTGGACTTCAATGGACTTCTCAGGGCTTAGAAACTGCTTTGAGCCATCGATATGCGAGCGGAACTCAATCCCTTCTTCTGTGAGCTTACGGATACTCTTTAGGCTAAAGACCTGAAATCCTCCTGAGTCGCTCAATATAGGCCCGCGCCAGCCAGTGAACTCGTGAATCCCTCCGAGTGTACGGATCCGCTCATGACCGGGTTTAAGCCAAAGGTGGTAGGTGTTAACCAGCATCACCTCAGCTCCAATCTCTGCCAAACGCTCAACATCTACCCCTTTTACCGAACCGCGCGTTCCAACGGGCATAAAGGTTGGTGTCTGAAAGGTACCGCTGCGGGTACGGAATTCGCCCCTGCGGGCGGCATCAAGGCTAGTTTTAAGGGTATAGCGCGGGGTCATGTGATAATCATTCCGTCTCCGTAGCTCAGGAAGCGATACTCACCTGCTACGGCGTGGGTATAGGCCTGATGCAGTAAGTTGCGTCCAACCAAGGCCTCTACCAGTAGGAGGTGCGTTGTACCCGGTTGGTGGAAGTTAGTCACTAGGGCATCGACCGCATTAAACGTAAAGCCTGGTCGTATGAAGAGCTCAGTTGAGGTAGCCCCCGCTTCCCCTGCAGCGCAGGCGCTCTCTAGGGCGCGCACGACTGTTGTTCCAACGGCGATAACCCTGCCCTTGCCAGAGGCCCTTGTTTTCTCTACCTCATCAACAACCGAAGCTGGCACGTCGAATCGCTCACTCCCTGGCGGACGCAGCTCGCCGTCAACGATTACGGGAAGAAAGCTAGCACTGCCGACGTGTAGAGTGACTGTAGCTACGCGACACCCCACTTCGCGCGAGATCTTCTCCATCAAAGGGGGGCTAAAGTGCAGTGACGCTGTGGGCGCTGCAACAGATCCTGCATGACGTGCGAAGATGCTCTGGTAATCGGTGCGGTCCTGCTCATCTGAGAGACCCTTTCTGATGTATGGAGGGATCGGCATCATTCCGTGCTTTGAGAGCGCAGCCGCTATGCCGTCGGGGTCTGTAGTTTCAAAACGTACTAGTGCCCGGTCTCCGACCTCACCGGCTGTGTCGTTGCCCTGCGGGAGTACTACTGCCTTGAGAGCATCATTTAACAACACGCACCCTCGCGAGCGGATTTTTTTTAGCGGTCGGCCAAGGCAGTACCACGTATCGGGAGACACCATCTCGAGCAAGAGAAGCTCTGCCGGGGTGCGCGTCGGGTTATCTATTACTCCCAAGAGGCGAGCTGGAATCACCTTGGTGTCGTTGAAGACCAGCAGGTCATCTTTATGCAGAAACGAGCAGATGTCCGAGAAGCGGTGGTCGGCAACTGCGCCCCTTGAGCGATCGATCACCAACATGCGTGCGCTTTCCGGCGGATGTACCGGCCGCTGAGCTATGCGCTCATCGGGTAGATCATAGGTGTAGGGCTCGCTAATGGTGTGCACCGGGTGAGATCACTTCTTAAACGCATCAAGGATGTTTATAGGCATTGGAAAGAGGATCGTCGAGTTGTTAGCGGAAGCTATCTGCCTTAAAGTCTCAAGGTAGCGCAGTTGAAGCGCTGACCCCTCCTTAGCCATGATACTAGCAGCATCAGTAAGCTTCGCCGCTGCTTGGAACTCTCCTTCAGCCTGAATTATCTTCGCGCGGCGCTCACGCTCAGCCTCAGCTTGCCGCGCCATGGCACGCTGCATCTCTTGCGGGAGATCGATATCCTTTACCTCAACGGCTGATACTTTAACCCCCCAAGGGTCAGTGCGCTTATCGATGATATCCTGAATGCGCTGATTAACCGAGTCACGCTTGGCGAGTAGATCGTCTAGCTCCGCTTCTCCGCACACGCTTCGCAGAGTCGTCTGCGCCACCTGACTGGTAGCATAGAGGAAATTTTCTACCGCAAGGGTCGCTTTGGCTGGATCAACAACCCTAAAGTAAAGAACCGCAGTGACCTTTACAGAAACGTTGTCGCGGGTGATTACGTCCTGTACCGGAATCTCCATCGTGACAACGCGCTGGTCAACGCGAGTTAACTCATCAACGAAGGGGATAATCAAATTAAACCCCGGCTCGCGGATACCACTAAAGACCCCAAGCCGCAAAACAACACCGCGCTCATACGAGCGGATTCGGTAAGCGCTAAAAAAGAGGAGCGCGGCGAAAACGATTAAACCTAAAACATAAAATCCAGCCATAGTGTACCTATCTCCTTGGGTGCAGCGCCTTAACTCTAACCGCCCGCCACATGCGGGAGTACTCCCTGCAGAACCTTCCAGAAGTTTCGCTTAGCATCCGCATTACTGGCAAGATGGGAGAGTTCAGGTCCACGTAGAACCAGTACCCGACCGGCTTCAGAGCTCAGCCCGTCCAAGGGCTCTGGCCCTGAGAGTATCGGCGCTCCAAAAATGATAGCAGCTCGCGGCTGCTGTGTGGAGCACACCTTCCTGAGAAGCTCTTCAGCCTGTGAGAGGTCAGCTGCGGTAGAGACGGTGTATTCAGATTCGATTAGCTTCATCCCCTTCGAAGCCACCGAGACAAGGAAATCCGCATCTGCTGCGGGGACCGTTCCGCTTGAGTGCACTACGATAAAAAGCACACGGGGGGCCGCCTCAAGCACTTTAGGTTCCTCACGTGGTGCTTGAATCAACACGTTTGGCACCCCGCCTGGATACAGCCGTGCTACCTTATCGAGAAGAACAGCGGGGTCAAACGTCTTGGAATCATCCATACAGGGTACCTTTACACCGAGTGTATGCGCTCGCAGCGCCACTTACAACCGCGCAATAGCATCAAAGATGCGCATCGCAACGCGGCTCTTGTAGGTGGTAGAGACCTCTTCTTCCTTGCCCGCGCGAGAAACGAGCCAGACACGATTCGTGTCCTGGTCGAAGGCATCACTAGCAAAATTTCCGACCATTAGATCTGCATTTTTCTGCGATAGCTTGCGGCGAACTTCACTAAGAAGATTTTCGACATCGCCGGTTTCAACCGCAAATCCAACCAACAGTGGCGCCTTCTGGGACCCTTTTCGTTCCCCTAAGGAAGCAAGGATATCATCGTTCTTTGTAAGTTTAAGGGATTCCGGTAGCGCACCCTTCTTTATCTTCTCGAGCCCTGCGACCTCAGGCCGACAAACTGCTACAGCGGCAGCCATAATCACGATACTGGCGCCCGAACCGTTTGAGCCTCGTTGCTCAAACGACTCGTGGAGCATCGCTGCTTGCATCTCTGCCGCTGAAGTGACACCAACACATCGCACTT
>JBIIHY010000372.1:0-3097 GCA_044235305.1 Bdellovibrionota bacterium | reverse complement strand
ATAGGTCCGGGCAGCTTCTCGACTATTGAGCTCTCCGCGCTCGATCTCCTCCACCACTTTCCGCTTAAATGCTTCACTATATTGGGTTATTCGTTCCCTCTGCTTGGCTCTCATCTCTTACACCCCCTTTAAAAAGGTTTTAGTCAGGGTGTAAAGCTATTTCAGGGATGTACCCGGAAACGCCAGTTCTAACCACTCGATTCCATGATGAGCCCGCTAATTATTTACTATCGCGAGTGGAGGCACAGTTTGGGACGCTGAGGTTGAGGCCTCCCTATTTCCGTTTCTTGCTGCAGCGTAGGACGGTACCTTTGTCTCGCTCGGGCTGATTCGTTTAATCGCTTCGGCATGTGCTCTGTGATAGTGAGCCGCCAAGATATCCCACGTGAAACGCTCTGTTAGTCGCTCTGCTCTATTTCGGAGCGATATGCGCTCGCGACGGTTGAGGTCGCAGAATTTGAACAGAAACGACGATAGGTTTTCAATGCATGCATCTGCTGATGCCTTTGATCTGTTGAGAACGAGTACCCCATTCTGAAGCGCATCAGGGACGTGGCGTTCGACGTAGGCACCGAATCCACTTAGATCAGTTGTTACAGTTGGTAGTCCGAGCGCAAGGCACTCAAGCGGCGTGTATCCCCACGGTTCGTAGTAGCTCGGGAAGATTCCCATGTGGCAGCCACGCACAAACTGATCGTAGTCGAGGCTAAAGAGGCTTGAGAGCGAGACGAAGTCAGGGTGGAACACTACCTTCACTGGATCGCTCGGCGCATTAACGAGGTTGCGGTGGCGCAGATGCCGTAAAACCGGATCCTCTCCGTCATTCCACATATCGTGCGTTACAACAGGGGGCCACTGAGTCGTTTTGCGCGCCATAATCGAGCGCTTTAGGCGCACCTGAAATTCATCGGTGAACACATCTTCAAAGGTCGGCATCTTTCCGCGCGCGGCAACGTTCAAGATGCGCTGCCCAAGCGAACTCTCCATCTCTTTTATCGTAGCCTTGAGATCCTCAAAGCGGAGGTGGTTTTGAAGCGAGGATACGTTCAAGCTCTTGGTTGGAGCGCGTGTAATGATAAACGCCACAACCGTTGGTGGTTTTGGTAGTGCTTTCAGGCGCTGATTTAGCCTGTGTAGCGACTCAATAAAGAGGTCCATCCCTTTGTTAAGGTACTCGTAGCGGCCGCTGGTAAAAACATACAGTGTGCGATCAAGGTCGAACGAGTAGCTGGGGAAGAAGTGCCCCATGACGAATTCGTGAATACGCTCTTTGTATTTAAGGTGCAGGTTCTGGAATTCATGCAACGCCGTAAAGCGGTGCGCGTTTAGTCCATTTGGGAGCACGAATTCAGGTTTCCGACCTAGAAGAGCTTCAGCTTCTCGTGCGGTAACTTCGCTCACTGTTGTAAAGACATGCGCTGAGTGAGCAGCAGCTCTCTCGAGCGCGTACTTGCTCCAGATGGTGTAGTGTCGTGCTGCCGCATCGGGATCAATCGATGGTAAGTTTGAATAGAAGTTCGGATCGTTTGATGCGATGTATCTGCCAAGGAGCGTTGCATGTGTCGTGAAGACAGTAGCAAGCGGGAGATTTGACTTTCGGATGCGGGGAAGAGCAACCCCCGCCATCCACTCGTGGAAGTGAGCGACGATCTTCTGATCTATCATCGAGGCGCACAGCTCTTTCAGAAGCTCGGTCACGCAGAAGCCAAAGGCTACTACTGCATCAACTTCACCGTCCTGTCCTTCGAGTGAGATTCCGTTGTCTTGCCAGAGGAAGTATTTGTCATCTCCGAGGGTAGCGTAGCGCGAGCTGTAGTCAACCAGAATGACTGCTGGGCGACCGTCTACTATCCAATGACCGTAGTGGCACTTCAAACCTCGTTTGTCGAGGGCGTCAAGGGCGATGCGAACATGCTCAGGAGGCTGGCATGGCTCGAATTCAAGAGAGCTGGTGTGTTGATTAAATGGGCCGATTAAGCAGTAGTTATCTCCCCAGCGCTCAACCATATTGGGAGCTTTGGTTTTCATAACGGTGTAGATTCCGCCTATCTGGTTACATACCTCCCAGGCTACTTCGAAGAGATATCCAGCCTGTACTGAATCTGTTGCTGTCATGGGGCGGTAGGATACTGTATTTAGAAGATCTTTAGAATATCAATCTCAGGTTTTTTGAAAGCTTGAGCGGCGAGGTGGTGATATGGTGTTTCATGGCGCTGTTCCGAACGTTATCGGGATCATAGGTGGCAGAGGGCAGTTCGGTAGCTGGACGCGCCGTCTGTTTGAGCGACACGGCTGCTCGTGCATAGATTCAGATATCGATACACCTCTCTCTAATATCGAGGTTGCCGCTCAGAGTGATCTGATAGTTGTCAGCGTTCCAATCGGTGCGACCGAGAGTGTGCTGCACGAGATAGCACCAGCGCTTACTCCTGAGAAGTTAGTGGTAGATCTGACATCGGTAAAGAGTCCGATTGTCGACGTGCTCACATCACTGCCGAGTGAGGTGTTGTCATTGCATCCCATGTTTTCTCCTAAGGTGAGTTCTCTTGATGGGCAAACGTGTGTTGTTTGTCCGATACGGCCAGGGGCGTATGGGGCGTTTGTAGAGTATCTTCTTTTATCCGAAGGGATAGCGCTCACGCGTATGACAGCCGATGAGCACGACCGCATGATGGCGGTGGTACAGGGTATAACTCATTTTCAGGCCATAGCCGCCGCGCACTGTATGATGGCGCTTGGGGTAGATCTCTCTAAGTCGCTTGAAGTAGCAAGTCCGGTTTATCGCCTGCGCCTGGGGATGATCGGCCGGGTGTTGTCTCAAGATCCGAAGCTGTACGCAGAGATTCAGATTTACAATCCCTATATCCAACCGGTACTTGAGCAGCTTGCTGCATCTTCACAGCTTTTAACTGGTTTGGTTGCAGCCCGTGATGTAGCGGGTTTTGAGCGCGAGTTTGTGGCGTCGCGCGGTGTGGTGTGTGAGGTAGCTACGGATACAATCCCCCGCTGATCCTCGACCCTCTCGAAGGTTGGTAACGCAACTTTCTGAGCCGATAGTCGATTCTACTACTGTGTGTAGTATCGGTCTTAGAGAGGG
>JBIIHY010000079.1:0-10288 GCA_044235305.1 Bdellovibrionota bacterium | reverse complement strand
AAAAACTTCTTCGAAGGGGGCATTATGCGAGACTATCACCCTGTCGCTGAGAAGATGCAGAAGATACGGAAGCGTGTCGGCTGCCGTGGGTGCTTCCTGCACATCGTCATCGGTAATGCCGTGATACGGTACGTTGTCGATTGGAATCTCTGGGTTAATTAGAGAGGTAAAGCTGCTTTCGTGAGTACCATCCGCAGAGAAAAGAGCCACCCCGACCTCAACAATTCGGTGCTTGTGGTAGGGTTCAAGGCCGGTTGTTTCGAAATCGAGCACCGCAAAGGGGAAATCGTTCGCCGCTACCTGCCCATGGTCCGACGCATACAAAAAGAGACGCTGATTGAGGCCCTTGCATTGCCAAGTCTCGGGTCCCGAATAGGCATCGTCAGCAGAGGCTGAAGACCGTTGTTGGATCTTGGAGTTTTTGGATGGAGCCGTCGTGTCAGCGGCGATCCACGATACAAAAGATGTATATGGCATGGTCATCTTCCACAACAAGAGAACGATCAAGCAGCATACAATTATGATAAAGCCCATACCTTTCTATCTCCTTGTGTTGAGCGCTCATAGTAGCAAAGCCGACGCTAAGCGGCTTGTTGCAGGTTAGCCAATTTGAGCGGGCCAGGAAAAGGTTGAAAATGTGGGTGTTGCCGAAGGGATAGCGCCGATAAAGTAGGAAGCCGGTTGCACCAGGCGCGGTCAGTGGTCAGAGTTCCCTGTGTGGGCCGCGTGACAATATGGGCCGAATGACTTTGCCGACTGGCTATGTTCCCTATATGGTTGATATAATCGACGTCATGACAAATACCGAGGAACAACAGACGAGCACTGCAACAACTGAAGCTGAGAAGAAGCGCCTTATAGATATTCTTGCGATGGTTGAGCACCTTTGCAAGGAAGAGGAGCCCACAGCAACGGTGGAGGCTCACCGTGGCTTTATCGGTTGGGAGAGTGACCTTCGCGCTCTGCCGGGAATTGCTTTTAATGTGGATAAAGATGCTGAGCCGATCTGGATGGAGGTCAAGCGACTAGTGGCGAAGTCATCGCCTGAAGTCAGTGCCTCTCTTGAGGCATGGGTGGTAAAAAGTGACGATCCTTCTAAAGAGCCTGCACTTCGCTCGTCCATCACAGCTACAGTAAGGTGGGCGGATTCAAAGCTCTATGCAGACAAGCTCGCGGCTGGAGAGGATGTCTCTCTAGAGAGCACAGGGTTGGAGCCAGATGCTCTCGTAGAAGAGATTACACGCATTGAGGAGCGACCAGAGATTAAGGATGAGTTTGATCGATATCGCTCGGAGCTCTGGCTACCTTGGGCTGAAGCTGAGCGACCACGCAGAGCTACCATCAAAATATACTCAAGTCTTTTCGAGTTGATGCGACGTATGGAGCTCGAGAGTGCTAGCGATCGGACAGAGGTCGTCTGGGGAATGGGGGTAGCCGTCGGCACGATCAAAGAGAAAAAGATCAGGTATCCGATAATAACGGCTTCAGTCTTTATAACCATTGACGATGCAACAAACTCTTTGATCATTCGACCCAGCTCCGGCGTTCCAGTTCTTGAGTCTCTCAATTATGAAAAGTTAGAGGTTCCCGGAGTTAAAGCGGTGATTACCCGTTTTAAGGAATGGATCGAAAGCGAGCGGATGGAGCTTTCGCCGTTTGTATCGGAGTCGTTTTTTGATGTGAATCGAACCGCAGCGGCGCAACTATCGGACAAGGGTGTCTACTGGCCTGATGTCAACACCGATGCGAATGATCGCTCGCTCCCGGATAGAGCCAACGAGTTAGTAATCACCGACTCCTGGGTCGTCTTCTCTCGAAAGAAATCTACTCACTTTTTTGTTGAAGATGTTCGCCGCCTTCAAAGAAATGTCGATGCGTGCGAGATGCTTGATGGCGGTGCGCGGGCGATTGTTGCAGATCCCACAGAGGATGAGCGCCCAGAGGTCCGAAGAAACTATCGTGGTGTATGGGGTATAATTCAAAGCTCGTTCGGAGAGCCTCGTAACGATTCGTCAGAACCAGAGGAGCTGTTTTTTCCTAAGCCGTACAACGCCGAGCAGCTCGATATCATAGATCGTCTTCGAGCAGCAGATGGGGTTGTTGTCCAGGGTCCACCAGGCACTGGAAAAACCCACACTATTGCCAATGTCATCTGCCATTACTTAGCCCATGGAAAGCGCGTGCTGGTTACTTCAAGCGGCGAAGCAGCGCTGAAAGTGCTCAGAGATAAGCTCCCAGACGGCATTAAAGAGTTAGTGGTTACCCGGCTGCAGAACGATCAGGAGGGCACGCGACAGCTACAGCGCTCGATTGGCCACATCGCAAGTGAGGTGGCAGCTGCTTCCCCTGAAAAGCTGCGCCAAGAGATTCGAGACATAGAAACACGAATTGACGAGCTTCACCGCCAATTAGAGGGATTCAGCGGACAGATGCGCGAGTGGGCACGATCGCAAACAACCTCTGTGCCATGCGATCCAGAGGGGCGACCTCCGATTGAAATCGCCCAATTGGTATATTCCCAACGAGAGGTTTTTAACTGGCTTCCCGATGCTCTTGGAAGCGAGGAGTCATTTGAGCCGCGCTTTGACTCTGGTGATATCGCGTCTCTGCGCGAGGCTAGGCTGTCCGTCGGTGATGATATTCGATACTTGAGAGATTTATTACCATCTCGCTCGGATTTGCCAGCACCTCACGTGGTAGTGAGATTGCACGAGGACCTAAAGCTTCTAGCAAACCTTAACCGAGAGTCCGTGTCGACTAAGGCCGTGAGGTTGGCCGGGCTGGAACCCTCCACTATCGCCGCCGCTGAAGAATTGCTCAGTGAGAGTACTGCACGCATTCGGATCCTTGAAGCGTTCGAGGCAAAAAACGACCCAGCACGCCAGGTTTTGGCTGAGCTACAAGTTCGGTCTGAAGGGCCAATTGCGCAGGAGCTCCTGCAGATCCGCGCAGCCGTTGTTGAGCTTGAGCAGCGCAGGCTAAGGCTTATAACTTCGCGGCTCGAGATACCGGCAGGCGCCGAAGATGATCCTGAATACCGAAGTGGAGTTTCTAAACGGGCAGGGGGCCACCCCGCTGGCGGGCTCTTTAGGCGAACCGTCTCCTCTGCGTTTAGAGAGGCTTTGCGCAAGCTGAATGACACTCGCATCAACACCGCCCCAATAAGCAATGCTGGGGGATGGGGGCGTGTTCAAGAGGAGATCTCTGCCTTTGATCAGATAAAGCAGCTTGTGGTTCGTTGGAACAATCTGGCGCTTGAGCTCAATCTTCCCGCTATCCAAGGAGCAAGATACGAAGCGTTGAGGAGTCTCGTTTCAGAGACCGAAGTTATCGATGATGCCCACAAGTTGTCACCGAGCCAGGAGGTGCTGCTACGAGAGGCAGTTAACAAGGTGTTCGCTGAGCCGTCGGAGATTGGCACGCGCCTCTTTGAGCAATCTACTCTTAAGCGCATACAAGAGAGCCTGCAGCTTGGGCTACCTCATCAGAGACGAGGCTCATACGAGCAGCGGCGGATTGATATCCTTGATAAATTCGATGGGCATACCGGCGTCATTGTTGAGGAAGCTCGCCAGCTTCTGAGGGATAAGATAGGCTCTCCTGACACAGAGGGCACCTTAATTGAAAGCGAGTGGTCTCGTATTCTTGAGACGATTGCGAAGCGAGAAGCACAGCGACCGCATTTTAAGGAGATCCTGCGAGTTTCTGAGCTTTTTGACGCCTGCGGTGCACCGAACCTCGCTGAGAAGATACGTACGCAACCAGCAACCGGCGGGTTTGACCAACTACTTCCTGATAACATGCTTTACGCATGGCAGTTGCGTCGGTTTGCATCGTATCTTGAGAAGATCGATTGCCATGCCCGTCTGCAGAAATTAATGGCCGACCGAGAGAATGCTGAGAAGCAGCTCGCATCGTCATATGAGGAGCTCGTTCGATGCCGAACCTGGCTTGAATTGAAGAGTCGGTTGAAGCCTCGAATCATCTCAAGCCTGAATGCCTTCATAAATGCGATAAAATCACTGGGCAAAGGCACTGGTGTTAGGGCCGAGCGCCACCGAGCTGACGCGCGAACAGCCATGGACAAAGCGTGGGAGGCTATTCCGTGCTGGATTATGTCAACGGCACGGGTGAGTGAGAGTTTGCCCTCTCAGTTGGGGCTCTTTGATCTTGTTATCATAGATGAGGCATCGCAGAGTTACATAGAGGCAATTCCAGCTATCGTGCGAGGCAAGAAGATTCTCGTGGTGGGCGACGATGAGCAGATTAGCCCGACAAGCTTTGCTCGTGAAGCCGACATACCACGATACAAAGAGAAGTTCCTTAAGAATTTACCGAAGAACTTTCAGGCGCAGTTATCTCCAGGCAAATCTCTGTACGATTTTGCTAGAGTTGTCTTTCCATCGGGGCAAGTCACCCTGCGAGAACACTTTCGATGTGTATCGGCGATAATCGAGTTCTCAAACCTGCTCTGTTACGACGGCAAGATTCAGTGCTTGCGCGTTCCTAAGCCCTCTGAGCGGCTGGATCCTCCACTTATTGACGTTTATGTGAAAGGTGGTTGGCGAGACGAGAAGGTAAATCGCGCCGAAGCTGAGGCCATTGTTCAGGAGATTGAAAAGATCACTAAGACCCCAGGGATGGAAGAGCGCTCTATCGGTGTTATATCCCTGGTTGGAAATGAGCAGGCTAAGGTCATTAATGACCAGCTCATGAAGCGAATTGGCGAAGAGCTGATTCACCGACACGATATCGTATGCGGCGATGCCTATACCTTGCAGGGTAACGAACGAGACATTGTGTTCCTCTCGATGATTGCGACCCCCGAAGATGCCCGTTCGCAAACAACGCGCGAGATTAGGCAGCGTTTTAACGTTGCTGCATCGAGAGCTCGCGATAGGATGTACCTTGTCCGAAGCGTTGAGCGGGAAGACCTAAACGATGGCGATCTCAAGGCTCGCTTAATCGATCATTTCCGCGCGCCGCTTCCAAGCGAAGAGGCCGAAAGTGAGGAATTGCGGGATAAATGCCAATCTGGATTCGAGCTTGCGGTTTTTGATGAGATCACACGGCGCGGCTATCACGCCACCCCGCAGGTAAGTTCCAGCGGCTACCGAATCGATATCGTGGTTGAAGGGGATAACGATGCTCGCCTTGCAATTGAGTGTGACGGCGATCAATACCACGGCCCTGATCAATGGGCTGATGATTTCAAGCGCCAGCGCATATTAGAGCGTGCTGGGTGGAAGTTCTGGCGCTGCTGGGGCTCAAGCTTCTATCGGGATCCGAGCGCGTGCTTTGAGGATCTCTTCGCAAAGCTTGACGAGCTCGGCATCAAACCAAGGCAGGCAGGGGCTGAGGTTTCAACGAGTCGGTTCGTCGAGTTTCGAGAGGTTGATCCGTTCGCAGTCTCCCGCGAGCTGGAGCCGACCTCTCAAGAGACGCCGAACTGCGAAATGGATAATTCGCAGCCCTCGGCGGCAATAAATGTCATCGCAGAGACGCACGCTGAAGTATCATTAGAGAGACAGAGGGGGAGAGTGGATCTCGATGAACTGGTCGAATACGTTTTTGAAGACGTGCCTGACCAGAGACACTCTCTTCGAGTAGTTGAGCTTGGATTAACAAGCCTTTCTCAGGGGATCGTTGCGGCGAAAAGTTCATTGGGTGGCGTAATACTCGGAAGTTATGTCGGGGATACGTTTGACGTTCAAATCGAGGGAATAACGCGATCCGCACGAATAGTTACTATTCATGATATCGAAGATGATGAGCCGCAGTCGGTAAAGGCCTCGCAGGAGGAGCAGCTGTCTCTCACTTTGAAGCCTAGCAAGATTCCCGATGGTGTGACCCTTCACCCCTATAAGGCGTGGAAGAGTCGACCCTTGCCCGATCCACGCACAGCAAAACCGAGCGAAATCCTCGTTGGATTAGAGGAGATTGTAGTCGCCGAGGGACCCATCAGCTGCGAGCGAGCGTTTTCGCTCTATGCGAGAGCTGCGGGTTGTCAGCGTTTAGGGGCAGAGATCAAGGACTCTCTTTTGCGGGCGCTCCAAGCGGGAATCAACAAAGCTCGGCTACAGTCTGGAAATGAACTTCGCCGAAAGGACCGCCTCAAAAACATCCTCTCGATTCCTGGAAAGATAGCATTATTACCCAGGGAATCGGGTGGTCGGGATTTCAGTGAAGTTCCTCCAAGTG
The DNA here is from genome assembly GCA_044235305.1 of Bdellovibrionota bacterium. GTDB lineage: Bacteria > Bdellovibrionota_C > UBA2361 > UBA2361 > OMII01 > OMII01. Next base: position 4,087 of record JBIIHY010000079.1, on the reverse strand, counting down.
AGCTGAAGGTTTTATTGGAGCAGGTCATCGCCTCCAAAGGCGGAGGCGGAGACAGGAACGCCATTCACCGCGAGGTGGTGCGGCTGATGGGTGGAAATCGTCTTGCTGTGTCGGCCAGGGAGCATTTGGCTCGGGTTGAGGAGATGATGGTGCAGTTGGAGTTGGTGTAGGTTGGGAGGGGCAGCACGGGTTCCTTTGCTGAAGTCAACATTCAATGCACGAAAGAAAAATCGTAAAGGATTGCTAGCTTACACGGGGAAGCGAGATAGACGAACGTGACTGGAAAGGATCATTCCCCTTTGCAAGATATCCAATCAGCTACTCTTGCTGAGTTCTGCCGCCCCTGAAACCGCGCCAATTCAGCGATTCGCTTCGCAAAGAGAGCGCCGATTTGCGGAACCTTCTCCAGCTCTTCAGGTGAAGCGGCAAACACGCGTTCGAGGCTGCCGAAGTGAGCAAGAAGGGCCTTCGCGCGAGCTACCCCAATCCCTGGAATGCCGGCTAAGATGTAGCTCTGATAGAAGCTCTTGGTGTTTGTATCGGGTAGTGAGCGTTCGCGAATCTGGCCCCCGGCTGCAACCAGAAGCTGAAGAGTGAGGTGCTGAAGAGTCATTGCACTCTCCCGTGTGTCGGCTGTGTATACAATCGGGATATTAAGCGAGCCGACTATTTTAAGCAGAGCCCCCTTGGTCGCACGACAGTGACGAGCCGATTCAGGAATCTCTCCTTCAAGCAGCAATATGCGCCGACGAAAGCAGCGACGCAAAAGAATCAGCTGGCGAAACAGGCGACCATCAAAGAGGGAAGAGATAAAATCCGTGCCGGTTTTGCGCTCTATTCCCAGATCGCCAATGATGATTTCGCCGATTGATAGCTGCTCTTCACGCACATCAAAGAGCTCCTGCGACCGAAGTAACGCAGTTAATCCGCTTTGACGTTCGTGGGTATCAACGATGATCTCTGGTTGTTGGTTTGATGTGTCCATAAGAGTCTTTAGCTTATTCGGCTGGGGGAGCGGCTTGTTGCGTGGTCGTGGCGTGTATAGGCTACTTCTAACGCAGGATCGGACCAGCAATATCTGAATTGCTGCTCCTTGGCTTTCCTGCTGAACGCAGTAATGCCTTGTTGGAGCAGAAACTCTAAAGGGATGGTCGCTAGCTTCCCCCTGCGTTGAATCACTGGGGACAAGCCTCCCCATTTCGCCTGTTTTAGAGCGCGGATGGCGGGTATTCGGGTAGTCCTCAGCAAGTCAGGTAGCCGTCGAGGCCACCTAAGAGGGAGAGGCACCTACGACAACACCAACGAGGACGTTGCCGAGGCTTCTTATCCCATGCGGTTTTTCACAGGGGGAGGATATCTTCCCCGCCACTTGAGATGGATACTTGGATAGTCTTCATTCAACTGACCTGCATTGTTGCGAAAAGAGACTCTACCAGTATCACCTCGTATATTAGCCCTGCAGTATTGTGCCTTCGTGCTCGCTTTCATCGCGATAATATAAAACAGGCTGATATCGACCGCCGCCCCACAAAACAATCTGGTTGAACGGGCCAGCGCCTGCGATCTGGTGAAACCGAAGGATGACCAACCGCAGAAGTTCCTCCCGGGAAAGGTAGATCGCGATGTACTCGTTTAAATACATAGACAAGATTGCGAATTCCCCCTCGAATCCATCTGAAAAAGTTTTGCATTTTCGTTCTATGGCACGAAGTATCCGGTTCTTGTACGCCTCCAGTTTGCGCGCGTTGTAGGGGATAGCCATCGGCTTTGCGTGTCGCAAGCGATGTTCTGTCTCGACGCTTTTATCATTCAGATATACTGACGTCAGCTCAACCAGTCGTCGTTGGTTTAGGGGGTGACTGAATAGTACATAATCCGGATGGTCCCTATGTTCATACGCGGTCCACGGGGCGCCCGTAGTAATAAGATTGCACTCCCGAAGGAATAGCTCGATTTCATAAGATTCTCGCTTCTGCTTGTCCTTGAATATTAGTTCTTTCACATTACAATTCTCCTAGGCTGAAAGACACGTAGGCAAGCAGACATTCGAGCAGTCGGGTGCCTCTGCGGTTATTATAGAACTAGTATCTTTTAGAAGAACCGAGGTATGTAAGCCTCAGCAGTCGTCACCAGGCAAGAAGGCGCTATGCATAGGAAAGAGAGTAGGGAGAGGGAAGTTTTTTGGAATTTCGCAGAGCTGGCGAAATTGCCAATTGTCCCTGCCTCGGTATGTAGTAGGCGACCTCCCCAGCCGGATATCAGTTGTCGCACATTGCAAGGAGACGAGGTGCATTTCGAGATGGTCGAGTTGGATGATTTTGGCTTTCGGTCATTTCGGGGCTTGAGAGAAAGAGCTATCTGTGCGCTTGAGGAGGCGTATGATGCACTTCCGCTCACACATCCATTGAAAGCTGCCGGATCTGTGACGAATGCTCTCGTGTATGTAGATTACTGTTTTTCAGCAGCGAAAGTTCACACCCGGAAAGCACCCGCTTCCATATTTGAGTGGCTTCTTCAAGTAGCCTATGACTTCGAGGGGGTTGTGGATAAAGAATCCGAGGTCAAGCTACCCTCGCCCGTTGAGGCGATATCAGTGTATCGAGGTAAATTTGAACGGCCCATCTTCGAGGTATCCTTCAAGGGGGCTCACTTTGGGCAGGACCAGGTAGGGTCCCTCCTGAGCAAGAAATTGAGCAAGGTTTACAGCTCAGATGTACCGAATGAGCTGGTCGCTTACGTCGCTGACAGTCTCAGCTTCCATCCCGAGGTAGTGCGTGCTCGATTCCTGCGCGCCCTGGAGGGTAGGCGTGACTTTGGGTCATTCCGACGTATTTGGCTTGCGGATTTCAGGTCACCGAATCCATCCGCCTTCCCACTGGTCCCAACGAGCACCGACTGTTCGGGTGGGTAGCTCACCGGCTGATACACCCCAAACGCCCCCCCTGTCGGCTGACTGTAGACTTTGCTAGACTTTGGCAGTCTTGTGATAGCCGCTTTCAGCGGCGGGCAGGTGTCGATGACTAAGGTAAGTGAGTACATAAAGGTGGCCGAGGCAGCGAAGATTTTGGGGGTCTCTCAGGGCACCTTACGCGCGTGGGCGGAGTCAGGGAAAATCCTGATGCATAAGAATCCGATTAACGGCTATCGCTTGTTCAAGCGAAGCGACCTTGAAAAGTTTTTGAAGAAGATAAGCCGACCGGTAAACGGTCGTTGATAGGACATAAATGAGGATAAGATAAATGGCTCTGAAAAAATCCCAACTCTACTCATCTCTCTGGGCAAGCTGTGACGAGCTTCGCGGAAGCATGGATGCTAGTCAGTATAAGGACTACGTGCTTGTTCTCCTCTTCATCAAATACATAAGCGATAAGTACGCTGGGCAGCCATATGCGCCGATAACGATTCCGTCGGGCGCAAGCTTCAAGGACATGGTTGCTTTGAAGGGCAATAAGGATATCGGAGACCTTATTAACAAGCAGATAATCGGGCCTCTGGCGAAGGCAAATAATCTATCCGACCTGCCCGACTTTAATGACGCCAATAAGCTCGGAAGCGGCAAGGAGATGGTGGACCGCCTCACTAATCTCGTCGCGATTTTCGAGAATCCGGCCCTCGACTTCTCAAAGAACAGAGCCGATGGCGATGATATTCTTGGTGACGCCTACGAATATCTGATGCGGCACTTCGCTACCGAAAGCGGAAAAAGCAAGGGACAGTTCTATACGCCGGCAGAGGTGAGCCGAATTATGGCTCAGATTCTCGGCATTCGCTCCGCAAAGACGAGCGCTGCAACGACAGTATATGACCCGACCTGCGGGTCTGGCTCATTGCTTCTCAAGGTTGCCGATGAGGCGCGAACGCCTGTAACCCTGTACGGACAGGAGAAAGATTCCACCACAAGCGGCTTGGCGCGCATGAATATGATTCTGCATAACAACCCGACCGCATTGATTGAACAGGGGAACACCCTTGCCGACCCAAAGTTCAAAGACGGCGATTCGTTAAAGGCATTTGACTACGTGGTCGCTAATCCTCCCTTCTCTGATAAGCGTTGGAGTACCGGCCTTACGCCTGATGAAGACCCCTT
>JBIIHY010000370.1:0-3151 GCA_044235305.1 Bdellovibrionota bacterium | reverse complement strand
CCCGGCTCAGGAAATATCTTTCCAAAAAATTCTTGGGCAACTTCAAGAGTCTGGAAACGCTTCTACTATAAAACATTACCTAGAAGTTCTTTCCCAGGCATTCCTCATAAAGACTCTAGAGAAGTATTCAACACGACCCCTATCAACGAAAACGTCATCACCTAAAATTATACCTTTATGCCCCGCTTTAATAAGCGCGATAGCGGGCCCAGCAAAAATTAATAATGATAGAGAGTGGCGCGGGCGCGTTCTTGAATCTTGTGTCGGTGCACAGCTACTACGTGCCCGTGGAAAGCTATCCTACTGGCGGGAAGGGAGGCACGAAGTCGATTTTGTACTTGAGCGAAACAATCAGGTTATCGCTTTTGAAGTGAAATCGAATGCAAAGAAACCGATAAGTGGACTCAACGCTTTCATTTCCAATTTTAAAAATGCATTGGCAGTTCAGCTAGACCAGCAAACAGCTTTCAGGTTTTTGGCTTCACCTGACGTTGATACATTTATCGACAACGAACTATTAAAGGGATTAACGCCGCAGTAAGTGGATACAGAGAGAGCCCCTCCCGCCCCTACTGCGCCTTCTCCTCTGCCGACTCCTCAGCAACCTGCACAACGGCATCATCCCAGCCGCCACCAAGTGCTTTAAAGACCGATACGAGTGCAGTTATTAGGTTTGTCTCGCTCTCAGAGAGTTGAAGCTGTGCTGCAAGAAGTGCGCGCTGTGCATCAAGAACAGGAAGGAGATCCACCAGTCCGTTCTCATACTGAGTGCGCGATATCTCAACCGCTTTGGTGCTGTTTTCAACGCTTGTACGCAACAGGTCGCGTCGCTGACGGGCGGAGCTAAATTGCTCAAGGGCATTCTCTGTATCTTCAAGCGCCAGGAGCACTGTCTGCTCAAACGTAGCTAACGCTGCCTGGGCCGCCGCTTCAGATTCATCAACTGATGCAAGCACCCTTCCTATGTTAAATGCGGGCCACGAGATAGACGGCGTGATCGCATACGAATCATTCTTCCCTGATGTCAGGCTCGATACAGTTGGCGCTTGCAGTGAGACTGAACCAGCGAATGTAATCTTTGGAAATAAGTTACCCTCAACAACACCTATAGTAGCCGTTGCTGCAGCTAACTGCCTCTCAGCAGCTCTGACATCAGGACGACGCCGCAAGAGATCTGCGGGATTTCCAATAGTGATCGGTCCAGCGTATGAAGGAAGCGGCTTCTGCTGAGCAAGCTGTGCAACGAGCTCCTGTGGCTGACGACCAGTTAGAACGGCCAGTCGATACATCGCCGCACGCGCGCCAGCCTCAAGCGGTGGGATGGCTGCTTGCGTACTCGCAAATTGAGATTTAGCTCGCACTACATCAAACTCTGTCGTCTGCCCGCCCTTAAAGAGTGCCTCAGCTATAGTGACTATCTGCTCCTGAGTTCGCGCGTTCTCTTGGGCTACAGCGATCTGCAACTGCGTGCCACGTAGCTGAAAATACGTTTGGGCTACCTCGCCTATGAGTATGCGTAACGCATCTTGCAACGAAGCTACACTGGCCTCGGTCTCAGCACCTGCTGCTTCATACCCTCTTCTCACGCGACCAAAGATATCAAGCTCCCACACGGCATCAAATCCGGTTGAGTAGTACTCGTTCGTAATATGCGTCTGTCCACCTCCTAAAGCGCCGCCCGCAAACGTAGAGGTCGGGAAATATGTTCGATTGAACGACCCGTTTGAAGTAATGGTAGGGAAGAGGTCAAGCAGCGCCTGGCTCTTGAGCGCCCGCGACTGATTAACCCGCGCCACAGTGCCGCGGATGTTGTTGTTGCCCTTTATTCCATCAACTATGAGCTGCTCAAGCTCTGCATCTTTAAAGCTCGTCCACCAACGGTCAACTACAGCATCTTTCGATGCTTCAACTCCTGCTTGCCCCACAAAGCTCTCGGGCATCTTGATATCAGGAGCCACATAATCAGGTCCAACAGCACAGCCGACGAGAGCTGTTGCAAATAGTAGTGAGAGCGAAACCTGCTTCATAAGTGTATCGATTTAAAATGCCGCTACCACATTACCCCGAGAATCGTTTTCAGGATAGTTCTCGTTATGGTCGGTATCTTCCTGTTTTTTTGGTCGTGATATCAACACGTACAAAACTGGAACAACAAACAAAGTAAACACCGTCCCGATAATCATTCCTGTAACAAGGGTAATCCCGATACTGTTTCGCGCCCCAGCACCTGCGCCACTCGCTAGTATCAGCGGAAAGTGCCCCACCACCGTTGCTACTGTGGTCATTAAGATCGGTCGCAGACGGGTCTTGGCGGCAGCTAGCACTGCTTCCACCTTGTCTTTTCCTGTTGTTTCTTGGAATCGGTTTGCAAACTCAACGATAAGGATACCGTTCTTTGCTATCAGCCCAACAAGGGTCACAAGACCTACCTGCGAGTAGATATTAAGTGTTGTTGCACCCAGGAACACAAATAAAAGTGCTCCTGCTAACGCAAGCGGAACTGAGCCGAGAAGAATAACGAGAGGATCAATAAAGCTTTCAAATTGCGCAGCAAGCACAAGAAATATCACAACGACTGCCAGCAAGATCGACGTAGTCATAGTTGACGTTTCCTTACGCAACTGGCGTGATTCACCAGCGTAATCGATCACATACCCTGGGGGTAGTATCTCTTTTGCCTTCTCCTCAAGCACCGTAAGGGCATCATCAATACTTATACCTGGGGGGATCGCACCTTGAATCTTTGCAGAGTTGAGCTGCTGGAAGCGATTTAGTTGGCGTGGTTGTACGGAATCTTTTAGCGAGGCCACTGTTGAAAGAGGGATAAGCTTCCCCTGAGGTCCGCGTACATAAAACGAGAGGAGCTGGTCGGGATTAAGTCGGTCCTCTCGCTTTACCTGAGGAATAACCTTGTAGCTTCGCCCCTGAATCGAGAAACGATTAACGTAATTTCCGCCTACAAACGCTGATATATCTTCTCCGATATCTGAGAGCGACACCCCCATCGAGTTCGCTTTATCTCGAGCTATAACAATCTCACTTTGCGGGAGATCGAATTTTAAATCGGTGTCTGCATACATGAACTTACCACTCTCAAACGCTGCTCCAACAAGCTGCTGTGCATAGCCAACAACTTCTCGCGGCTCCTGCG
>JBIIHY010000369.1:0-3152 GCA_044235305.1 Bdellovibrionota bacterium | reverse complement strand
TTGAGGAGCCCAACGGTAGAGCAGATTACATAGCCCAGCAGTATGCACTTGCCGATCGAGCCAGGCCACTCAGAGCAAGGCTAATAGGCCTCTACAGCTATTTATTCGAACGGCTAACTAAAGCCTGATTCATTTTTGAAAAAAATGAATGAGAATAGCGGGGCGAGCGCTGGCTCGCATATTTCATAACGCCTGCTACTGCTAGCGACGATAACGGCGCTTTTTCGGCTCAAAAATCGATTTCTGAATTCGCCCTTCGGGCCCGAAAAATCACCATTTTCGGCGCTCTCGCGACGCAGTTTCATGAAATATGCGGGCTTCTGTAATTCGCTGCAATAGTTCCTGGCGAAATTTCACATTTCGCACCTCCTTTTGTTGGACCCTCGTTAGCTGCTGGCGGAACGAACAGGGAAGAAGCCTTCGGGATTGCCTTCAGACTTCTGTACGCGGTCATAGCCGCACGGTGGAATCGGAGAGGAGGCTCACACTAGAACACGTGGTCATGCCACAAACCCGCAACGAGCTCTCCCACAACGAAACCGATGCTTCTTCCCTCTTCGCTACGCTCTCCCTTACATTATTAGTTGTAGCTAAATAGTTGAATCATGCTGCTTCCTTTATCGGTTCAACATGAAACGCACTACCCTCCTTCCACAATGTCCACATCAGTATGCACAGTCGACGAGCGACTGCCACTCGAGCTTTACCAACCCCTTTCTTCTGCTCAAGTTCCAGCCCCCATGTTCGTAAGTAGCTTTCTGTCTTTGAGCGAGTGAGCATATTGCTCGCGGCCTCCACCAAGAGCCATCTCAGGAGCTTATCTCCAGACTTTGTTATTCTGCCCCTGAATTCAGTCTCCCCCGACTGATACACGCTGGGCACAAGACCAAGGTACGACGCCACTTGCGCTCCATTTGAGAACCGGTTGGGGTCGTCAATTGTGGCAATGAAAGCAGCTGCCGTGGCTGGTCCAACGCTCGGTATCGTCATAAGCCGCTCAGCTACAGGGTCACTCTTGGTATGGTCATGAAGTTGTCGGTACATTCGTTTCTGCTGGCCGTGAAGAAGCTCCCAGGCCTGAAGCAACTCCTGAATCGCGGCTTGAACAGACTTTGCTAGCGGTTTCACCGCCTCCTTAACTTTATCTGCAAAGGACTCTCCTTCCCCACACTCAGAGAGCTTTATACCATGCGCCCGCAGAATCCCACGGATTGAGCTCGCTATGGCGTTACTTGCCTGCACCAACTGCTTGCGGGCTGTCATATAGCTCCGCGTGTTCCTAGCTTCCTCGCTCTTTCGGTGCACCGCATCGTACCAACCACTACGGCACAATTCAGCAAGAGCACGTGCGTCCCGAGAGTCGGTCTTTTTCCGTACTCCCTGACTTTCAAGAGCTACTTTAGCTTTTCTGGGGCAGACAACCGTTACCTTATGCCCGAGACTTTCAACTGTCGTGGCAGTCCACTCCGCAAGTGGCGCGGCTTCAACTATACACGTCAATCGCCGGTACCCAGACAGCGCCTCCTTTAGACCCTCTGTCGTAGTCTTAACTTCTACCAGCCGAAGTACTTTGCGCTGCTTATCCATTACGCACACCGTTGTTCTCTTGTTTCCTAGGTCAATTCCACAGTAATATCCCATCGTAGCCTCCTGTTTAAATTGAGGACCAGCTCCATGCCGGTACCTCTGTTTGTTTGCGGCTCCTTACAATAGGATGACCGCGTGTTGCATCGCCAGGAGGCTACACTTATTCAACTGCGGTAGCGACAGTGCGAATTATTCCACCTAGAGTCGCTTACGAACCATTCCTACGAGTCCTGTAAGAATCTTTAGTTCCCGCGAGGTAACCCGTCCTCTGCGAGTCAAATTTACCAACAGATCGCGGATATGTGAGGGTGAGTTTTCGTTCAGAAATCCGGCTTTTTCGGCTACTTCGAGCACCATCAACGTGAACGGCTCTAGTTGAGCGCTTGCGGGCCAATCTGGCTGTTTCTCACCAACATGGCCGCCTCCCCTCATCCGTATCTCGTAGAGCGCCAATAACACCGACTGCGCCAGATTATAGGATGGATTGTCAGCCGATGAAGGTATGCGTACCAAGTACTGGCACAACGGAAAGTGCTCACGCCGAAGGCCGTTCTCCTCTGAACCAAAGACAATTGCAACTCGACGCTCATTACTTGTATCAATTTGTCCGACCCACTCGCTTAGTAACAGTTGGGGCACTCGGTGACGACCGCTGTCAGAGGCAAACCCGACTACCTCATGGCAATCCGCCACTGCAAGAGAAAGAGTGCTATACCGCTTACACTCCATCACCAGGTCGCGACCCCAACACGCAACCCCCTGCGCTAATTTCATATCGAATTCAGCTGGATTTACCAGCCGTAGCTCAAGAGTAGCAAGATTACTCATAGCCCGCGCTATAGCGCCTATATTTCGAGGGTCTGTTACCTCGACAAGAACTACCACTACCGTGGGCCCTCGTAGACTATCCGTGACTATGTCACCAAAAGCAGGGGTGTTGCGAAATTCAGGCATGAGAACTATCGATAGCGCAGATTGATGTTGAATACTACCACGCTACGCGGTTTGAGTCTTGCTTGTTTGGGGCAGAAGATAAACTATGCACACTACGAAGAGCTCAGTACCCAATTCAGCCCTACGATATATTCGCCCCCCTTGCCCCAAGCAGCGCTTTAACCTAAAAAGTGTCTATGAAAAAAAAGCTTGGTATCTCGTGGCCTATCCTCGGCAAACATTCACAGAAAGAGTTTCTGTCCAGGTTCTGGCAGAAAAAACCGCTTCTGATGAAGGGGGCCCTAACTCCTTTTCCCGACCTGATCTCGCCCGATGAAGTAGCCGGATTAAGCTGCGATCCTCGCGTCGAATCCCGTCTAATAATGGAAAAAGGCGGCAAAACTCCCTGGGAGCTTCGTCGTGGCCCATTCAAACCGAGTCTTTTTAGCAAGCTCCCTAAGACTCACTGGACTATATTGGTAAATGGTGTGGACCGCTTTGTACCATCGGTGCACGCATTTCTAGATCATTTCTCATTTATACCGTTTTGGCGAATCGACGACGTTATGATTAGTGTCGCCTACGATCAAGGTAATGTTGGAGCACATGTTGATAACTACGACGTATTTTTA
>JBIIHY010000368.1:0-3170 GCA_044235305.1 Bdellovibrionota bacterium | reverse complement strand
TTTACAAGGCACCCGATATTACCGTCTAGACCAACGTAGTTCAGTCCGTACTTCTGTGCCCTCAAGTCACGTGGATCCTGCTCATCGTAATCCATCATCGCGTGAATTTCAGGCTGCCTCAAAGCAGCGTTGTCTTCAAGGGCAACCTTAGCGTCGAGAACTACGAAGGTGTTGTCCTTTGTCAAAACAAGCGGGTTCACCTCAAGCAGAGCAAGGTCGCTTGAAACGAATGCCTGGTAGAGCCCCTTCACAACAGACAAAAACGATTTGCGCGCCTCGGCAGGGATACCGAGATCGATTGCTAACTTCTGCGATTGAAAAGCTTGCAGACCAACCTTGGCATCGATTCGAACAGTGAGGATCTTCTCAGGTGACTTGTGAGCCACCTCTTCGATCTCCATACCACCTTCAGTTGAGGCGATGATTGAAACACAGCGCTTGGCGCGGTCAACTAAGATACTGAGGTAGTACTCCTTAGCGATGGCACACCCACCTTCAACGTACACCTTACGAACCAATTTCCCTTGCGCGCCTGTTTGTGGGGTCACAAGCGTCATGCCAAGGATCTTTGAAGCGTGCTCGCGCGCCTCGGCTGAGCTCTTTGCTAACTTTACGCCACCGGCTTTTCCGCGCCCTCCGGCGTGAACCTGTGCTTTCACCACACAGATTCCTCCGCCAAGAAGATCCGCTGCGGCTTCAGCTTCACCAGGCGTGTAACACACATACCCTGGAAGCACAGGAAGTCCGTACTTTTTCAACACCTGCTTTGCTTGATATTCGTGGAGATTCATATTCTGTTCCCGTTACACTGCATTTTTTACAACAGAGAGCTCGCTCACCGAGCGCTTCGTCTAATTACAAGATTGCAAGAAGTTGACGTACCCGGTCAGCCGACTCAGAGAGGGCTTTCTTCTCGTGCTCATTGAGCTCGATCTCTATCACCTTCTCGATACCACCCTTACCGATGATTACTGGAACACCGATGTAGAGGTCTTTTAAACCGTACTCTCCGTTAAGTTTTGCTGCGGCAGCAAGCACACGTCGCTGGTCAAAGAGATACGCCTCAGCCATCTGGATTGCAGAAGCTGCCGGCGAATAAAACGCTGAGCCAGTTTTTAGAAGCGCCACCACTTCACCACCTGCTCCGCGCACCCGCTTCTCAATTGCATCGAGACGCTCTGGATTGATAAGGTTTGCAACCGGGATTCCGCCACACGTTGTATACGAGCGCACAGGAACCATGTCATCTCCGTGTCCGCCAAGAACAAAGGCCGAGACAGAGGAAACTGAAACGTTGAGCTCTTCAGCTAGAAACGCCTGGTAGCGAGCTGTATCGAGCACTCCTGCCATTCCAGCAACTCGGTTCGCTGGAAAGCCTGTCTCTTTCTGCATCAAGTACACCATCGCATCGAGCGGATTGGTGATGACGATTACGAATGCGTTTGGCGCGTGCTCTCTAATTCCTTTTGCTACGCTACGAACGATATCGGCGTTGGTCTTAACGAGGTCGTCGCGGCTCATCCCCGGTTTACGAGGAAGCCCCGAGGTAACAATGCACACATCGGCCCCTGCGATATCCGCGATATTGTTTGTGCCGGTAATCTTGAAATCATATCCGAAAACGGGTGCGAGGTGTGAAAGATCGAGCGCCTTCCCCTGCGGCATCCCCTCAACAACATCGAAGAGCACTACATCTCCGAGGTTTCTCTGCCCGCATAAAAGAGCGAGCGTGCCGCCTATCTGTCCTGCGCCAATCAGCGCGACCTTACGTCTTTGAATAGAAGTGTTTGTCATCGTTATTTTTTCTCCCCTGTAACCGACACCGTGTTATCGGCAGCCGTCTTAGTTTCCTGTACGGAAGGTTGCCCTTTAGTTTGAGCCACTTGCGGCGACGCAGCAAGCCCCTCAACAACGCCAAATTGTTGCAAAAGTTGGTTCACGTCGACTTTTGAAAGATCGAGCGCCCCTCCTTGAGAGCCATGCGAAGGGTTTACCGCAACAAAACTAGGGTTTGCCTTAGATAACTGCTTCACCACCTCAAGCCGAACGAGCGCATCACCCCCCTTGCCTGAGAGAGCTGCTATCTGTTGCCTTAATCCCTCAACTTCGGCCGTCCCCTCGGTTCGGATAGCCTTAGCCTCGTTTGATTTCGCCGCGTAGTAGGCATCAGCACCGAAAACGGACTGCTCTTTATACCCTTGAGCCTCAAGAAGCCGCGTATTGTAGACACTCTCCGCCTCAAGCTTCTCTTTAATCTTGCGCTCCTTCACGGTCTCAATCCGCGAACGCTCACCCTCGATATCTTGCTCAAGCTCCTGAATCTCACGCAGCCGGTCTTGGTAACTGGTATCTTCTCGGCCGTCTTTCAAGAGCCGCACAAAACGGTACTGGCGCAAGTTTATAGCCTCAAGCTCTACCCCCATCGGGGCAAGACGTGACTGCGATGCGCGTAAGGTCTCATCAACCTTACCGTTACGTTTTAGATCATCACGAAACTCTGCCGTTCGAAGATGGTTCATGTAAGTTCGGATCTCACTGCGCACCACAGCAACAACGAGCTTCTGCACACCGTCACCATCAGTTGCAACACCTTGCACTATCTTTACCAGGCTTTCAGGGTCAGGCTTGATGCGGTAACGCACTGAGAGTTTAAGCGCTGCTTCGTTTCCATCTTTTGCGCGCGTATGTACGTCTTCATTCTGAACGAGCTGCGTCATTCCACCGGTGTCGCCCATCCCCTTACCCCAACTGAGGTACTGCGGAGAGGTATCAAACCGATAAACTGTCTCCCACGGCATCACCACAATCGTCTGTAGCGGAAGAGCAACGCTGCCAGCATCTCCAACGCCACCACCTAGAAACGTAGGCAAGCGCCGGAAGCGAACTCCGTACTCTGTTGCGCCCATGTGTTGCAATCCGGTGTCGCACCCACTAAGAGCAAGCAGAATAAAGGCACTCACTATAAAAGAGAGACTCTTACTGAACATGCGCTGGTGCCTCCGCTACAACTTTAGGAGCCTCGGTGTTTTTACTGCCACCCTTAGGAGCCTCACTCGGCGCGGCAACCTGCCCTGTCGACGGCGACGGCGACGGCACTGGGGCTCGCACACCGATGAGCTTCTTTACCCAGGTGTCGAAATCAAATGGGTCAACATTTGACACAACACCTC
>JBIIHY010000367.1:0-3177 GCA_044235305.1 Bdellovibrionota bacterium | reverse complement strand
ACCGTGTGCCGCTGGTTTTATAACAGGAGCCACCAGGAGGTGGCGACCACATAGAAACTGGTCATCATCGAGGCGTCGTTCAGCTGCTTTGAACTCATAGAAGAGACCACGAATGAAGGGCCCAGCTTCACTGGCGCTTCGAATGAATTCACTATACACGTACGGCATAAGAGCGTACCGCATCCTGATCGCATCCCGGCAGAGAGCAAGGGTTTTATCATCAAAAGCCCAAGGTTCCTGACCTCTTGCCCACATCGCCGCATGGTTCCTGAAGAAGGGCGCAAACGCGCTTAGCTGAGTCCAGCGGACCAGCATCTCTGCTGTGCAATCACCACCAAATCCTCCGGTATCTGCCCCAACGAAGAGGAACCCAGAGAGATTGAGCGTTATGAGCTGTTGGATATTGAGCGAAAGGTGCTCCCACCACGAATGGTTATCGCCGGTCCAAATGGCAGCATACCGGTGCATCCCAGGGTAACTGCTGCGCGAGAGCAAGAAGTGGCGTTTGAGGGGCTCGCCATCAGTTAGCGCATCAGAGACAGCCTTAGTCATCTGAGTACCGAACAGATTGTGCACCTCGCGATGAGGAACCTCCGCTCCATTCACCGAGTGCACGAACTCGTCGTAGTAGGACTCTCGATTGCAGATACTCTTATCCCACAGTGCATTGGCAACTGCTTCACTGAAATCATCGGCTTCATCGAGCGTGCCGATGTGACGGGCGTAGTCTTTAAATGCCGCTGGGGTGTAGAATAGTGAGGGCTCATTCATATCATTCCAGAACCCTGCTATTCCCTCCTGCATTAGTGGCTTATAGAGCTCTCCCCACCACGCTTTTACGTCGTCGCGAAGGAAATCTGGAAACACTGATGGTCCTGGCCATACGGCGCCAACGAATTCACCCTCTCCATCGCTTCGTTTACAGAAGTAGCCGCTTCGCATGCCCTCTTGGTAGATAGGATAGCTTTCGTCAACCTTCACACCTGGATCGATAATTGAAACTACACGAAAGCCATCCTTGCGAAGGTCGGTTGTGAGCGCAGGCAGATTAGGGAAGCGCTCCTTGTTAGTCGTGAAAACTTTGTAATCCTGCATATAGTGGATATCCATATGGATGACGTCACATGGGATGTTGTGCTCGCGCATAGTGTGAGCGATCGAGCGAACCCGCTCTTCTGTTTCGTAGCTCCAGCGGCTCTGGTGGTATCCGAAGGCCCACTTGGGCGGGATATACGCAGTGCCGGTGAGCTTGATGTAGCGAGCCACGATCTCTGCAATCGAAGCACCTTCGATAACAGCGAGGTAAAATCCGTTGTTGTGTATGGTGGCTCCTAAAGCGTTGCTGTTGCTAGCAGCTACATCAACCATTACCTCTCCCGGAGCATCGATAAATATCCCAAGGGGCTTCTCGCGCACGATTATCATCAATGAATTTGCGCCGTACATCGATTTAACTGCTGGCGTGTGAACTGGAGAGTCTGTGTTAAACAGGCGGAAGGTATTTCCGCGACAATTTAGCTGCCCCATATGAAGCCCAAGGCCAACGACCGCATCACGTTCCCCCAATCCAAGAGAGAGTTGATACCCCTTCTCCTGAGGCGTTACTGCCAGGGACGGTGGAAGAAGAGTAGTTTCCCATCTCCACGAAGTCGGAGAGAGGGTAAATGCACCCGTTTCGAAAGGGGTACCAAATGAATAGACGAGGATATGCGGAAGTGGATTTGCAGCAGTAATCATGTAGTGGTGAATAGCATGGTTCTTGACAGTCGAAACGCTACGGTGGATTCAGATATGGAGTAGGAGGGAGGGCGGGCGCGGGACCAGCTCCCTTCAGCGGACCCACCGGTTCTTCATACCCCTGCATGTGTGGTGGCTAACACAACAGCATATGGGCATTCCTTGTGTGCGCTCTTGCGTCCGCTTGATAAGAATGCTCAGCCACACATCAAAGTGTAGTGTGTGCTTGAGCGCTGGTAATCCCGCTGATATCACTCTCTCATGGAGGCCACATAACGCAATGCGACAGCCGACGGAAAAGGCAAAGAATGAGACAGTAAACAAGCTTAATGAGCAAGCCTTACGCAGTTTCACCCCTTGCTACCTGACGAGCATGAAGCTCCACATGGCGCTCACTATCCACACTGCAATACCGAGC
Organism: Bdellovibrionota bacterium; assembly: GCA_044235305.1. GTDB lineage: Bacteria > Bdellovibrionota_C > UBA2361 > UBA2361 > OMII01 > OMII01. The sequence goes on along the minus strand of JBIIHY010000367.1, from coordinate 1,022 downwards.
AGGCAGGGGCGAGCACCGAGCTGAATAATCTTTCTCATATCAACCGTGGCGCCGATGTAAAAAATGCCTACGACAAAACCCATTCGCGCTGCAGTAGTGAATAGAGCAGTGGTAGTGTGCGGCAATGCTACACTACTGTTGAGGAGCGCTGCGATAAGATACCCCCAAATAAACCAGGGTAGTGACAAAGCGTAGCTGCGCTCTTGTGGTAAAAAATATCGCGCACAGAGCACTGTAAGTGGCGCAATCCAGATTGCGCGTGCAAGCTTCACCGTTGTTGCTGTTTCCACACTTGAAGGGTCGTAGCTTAAAGTCGCCCCAACAACGGAGCTTGTATCGTGAATTGCAAGGCCTGCCCAGACGGCAAATGATTCTGAAGACAAACCACAAAGGTGACCGATAAAGGGGAAAGTCATCAGTCCAACGGCATTGAGAATTAGCACCACACCGAGCGCCATTGATACCTTCTCAGCCTGCGCTTTGGTAGCAGTTGCAACAGAGGCGATAGCGCTTGCACCACATATCGCTGTGCCTGAGCCAATAAGTACTGCCAGCAGGGCATCAATCTTTAGTAGCCGTCCAAGAGCTATCGCAGCAGTCAGCGCTAAAATAATGCCGCTAAGCGTTGCTGGCAGATAATCGATCGATAATGCAACGATAGAATCAATATGCATTGTTAACCCGTACGCAACGATAGAACACCCAAGCATACGTTTGGAAAGCCTACTTACAATTGCTCGATGATGTTCTTGATTAATGAGTAGCGAGGCGCAAGCACCAAGAAGCAGTGCTATACCAGGGTAGATCTGAAGCAGCAGTAATAGCGGCGCGGCTATAAAACAGATGAGTGGATAGAAATAACTGGCCATAGCTGCTAGCTGAGCTTCTTTTTTCTCTTTTTCTCTTTGTAGCCGGGCTACTTTTCTGTAGCTGGGCTACTTCGCCCCGGAGCCAGGCTACTTTTCTTCAACTTTCCAAGCAACATCTGCTTTGACCCGCCGAATAGATGTACATGAAATTTA
>JBIIHY010000366.1:0-3204 GCA_044235305.1 Bdellovibrionota bacterium | reverse complement strand
CAACATTAATGAGGAGTGAGATCGGCTGGCGCTGGTCAACCCTCGTTTGCAACCGTAGAACTGGGTGATCCACGGGATAAAAGACTTATGACAGGACGTGAGCGCAGAGATACTACCAGCATTCAGGGGATGTTCTCTACCCGTGCCCAACCTGCGCGCCCCGGTGCCGCCTCGGATGCTAAACCAGCAGCCGAATCGGCCAACCCGAGACCGTCGCAGTCTTTAGCGATGAGCGCTGAGGAAGTGGCTAAGCAGTCCTCCATGCAACGGACAAATCGTGGCTCAACGAGTCGAACAATGGAGGTATCAGCGGCAGCTGTAACTGTAATGCAAGAAGCTCGTAGAGAGCTCGGGAGCGATAGCGCCATGCAGCAACAGCTTGCGACACCTGGTAAAGCTGAAGCTGTTATTAGTCAGGCAGTGGATCGTGTGCTTAAAAAACGTGGCGAGAGCCTCGATGATATCGAGCGCGCGAATGTAATCCTCACACTACAAAAGGACCTAGTGGGGTGGGGAGTGCTACAGCCCTTGGTCGACAATCGTGAAGTAACAGATATTCATGTGTATGACTACAAGACAGTGGTATTACAGCGAGGAAAGGTGAGTGAAACAACCGGCCTTTCTTGGCCGTCTCACCAAGCGTATGTCACCTTTCTCGATCGTTTATTACTAAGGCTCGGCAAATCCCTGACAACCCAGCAGCACACAGTCGATGCGTCTTTCTCAAACGGCATACGCCTGTGCGCCGTTCATGAAAGCGTTTGCGGGCAGAGAGGGCCGCTGCTGTGTATTCGCGTGCCGCGAATTTCCGAGGTGTCCCTCGATAACTTGGTAAAATTTCAGGTGGCACCACCCTTGATTGTTCAATACCTCGCCAGCCTAACCCGCAGCGGATTAGCCACTATGATGGTGGCAGGAGAAACAGGGACGGGCAAGACAACGCTGATTAAGTGCTTAGCTACCCAGTTTGGCCCTGATGAATCAATCGTTGCTGTAGAGGATACCCCAGAGCTTAATTTTCAGCATCCGTACTTCCGCTCACTCGTCTCACGCCCGCCCAACTCAGAGGGTGTGGGGGAAGTAACCCTCCAGGAACACATTAAGACAACGCTGCGAATGACCCCAACTCGGGTATTGTTAGGAGAGATGCGTAGCCCCTTTTCAGCAGAGGCGTTTTTGGAGAGTGCTCAGACAGGGCACGTTGGTATGTCAACTGTGCACGCGAGAAATGCGCGCGAAACTCTGGTTCGGCTCGAGAGCTTGTTGGGCCGGGCACAGAAATCAGTCGCAATAGATATTATTCGGCAACAGATCGCTCTTGCCGTCGACTCCGTTGTCTGGCTAATACGTGAAAAAGCCACGGGTCGCCCCAGGATCGCAGAAGTAATTGAGGTTGGTCATTACGTCGAAGGGCAGATTCAGGTGCGGCCAATGTTCACTCTCATTAAACAGGGAGTAAGACCGGTTTGGAGAGTGGATTCGTGGGCCAGCAATTTTGCCGAGCAGCTCAAAAAAGACGGGGTGAGTCTGGGTGATTCGACGCAGGAGCTCACTCTACCGGAGACGAATAAGTAGGTGTAGGTCGGGTCATGGATCAGCAAACAACTGTCCTGATAATAATCGGTTGTGCAGTCTTTGTTCTGGCGACGATGATCGCTATAGAGATACTACGCGCGAAACCGGCATCTGGAAGGGGACGCAGAAATTCATTAAGAGGCCAGCTAGAGGATTACAGGCAGGATGTTTCGTTTGCTCAAGAGTCGAACAGTGCCGATGCTTTCGCAGGTCGTGCTGATGATCAGGATTCGCCATCCGAGGTAGAGGGACCGCGGGAGAAAAAGCAGGGGCTGACGCTTCGGGCGCGACTTAGGTATGCCAATTTGGCGTGGATGCCACCACTCGTCATAACTCTGCTGCAAATGCTTATTAGTTTGGGGCTTTTTGCAGTCGCATACGTTTATCTCAGGCTGCCGCTTCAGATTGTTGCCGCCGCTCTTGGTCCACTAATAGTGAATGCGTGGATCAATATGCGCATCACTAAGCGCGTCAGAAAGTTTGATGCCGATTTTGCTCCATTTCTGCTTTCAGTAGTTGGTATGTTGAAGACTGGACTGAACCCGATGCAGGCATTGGAGGCTGCCGCTGAGAGCCTCGACGAGGAATCCTTAGTAAGACAAGAAGTAGAGTTGATGCTTGAGCGCGTGCGCATGGGAGTGCCGGAGGACCGCTCAATAGGTTCATTCGGCGAGGACTTTGACCAGCCAGAGATAGAACTATTTGTACAAGCGTTACTTCTGAGTCGAAGAGTAGGGGGTACGCTCTCTGATACACTTGATCGTTTGTCAAAGCAGGTGCGCAAGCGTCAGACCTTCAAGATGGCAGCAACGGGTGCAGTTTCGATGCAGCGGGGGTCAATCTATGCAATTATTGCAGTCATCGGAGCCGTGCAGGTTTATATGTATTTCATGGCTCCAGTCATGGTGGTCGGTGCTTGGACAAATCCGAAATTAACGGGATGGGCGCAGGGGGCCGTAGTAATTATATTTATTGCCATTTTAACCGTAAACAAGCTCACAAAAATTAAGATATAGGTTCGATTTAATCCATGAATGCATCGGGAACGATAGTGCTAATGATAGTTGCGACTCTGGTGGGTCTAGCAGCCATTATTGCAGCTCGCGTGGTTCGCGAGTCACGTCGTGAGAAGGAGCGATACTCAACGCTGCGTCGGGTCGGTCGCTATGAGAATGTAGTTGAGGCTGAGGCTAGAGAGGCTGCCGAGGCCCATCAGAACGTAGTGGCAGCGGCTAAGAAGAAAAAGAAGAGGAAGAGAAAGGAGCCTACAGTCGACGAGCTGCTCTTCATGGCCGGCAGATTATCGAAATCAGAGCGAGATGCGTTTCAAAAAAAGCGTATCCTGGCGCCGATTATTTACGGTGCTGCAGGTCTTGCTCTCGGCCTGCTAGATGGTACGTCTGCCAACATGCTTTTATTTTCTGGTGGTGGCGTTTTGGCCGGCTTGATGTTGCCAATGAAGAAATTACGTGGATGGGTCAAGCAGCAGCACGAAGAACTCTCCTACTATCTACCTTTAATGATCGAGCAGATATCAATCGGAGTGAGTAGCTCTCTTGATATTGGTCCATGTATTTCTCAGTTAGTGGAAATGGCGGACGAACGGAATAGCCATAACGCCACTATAGA
>JBIIHY010000365.1:0-3214 GCA_044235305.1 Bdellovibrionota bacterium | reverse complement strand
CCATCGAGTACAGTAACCCGTGCGCCGAGCCAAGCGTGATCACCGATCTCTACGCCACCCTTAATCTCCATCGGTTGCGCTATCAGCGGCCCGTTACCATCTCCTTCTGTGTGGTTTCCAGGTCCGAGGTAACAGTAAGCGCCGACTAATACACTCTCCCCCAGCACCACCTTTGAATTGGTCGCAACCCGACAGTAAGATCCGATATTGGCTCCCGCAGAGAGGCTAATCGAGCCGGATTTAGCAGCTACTGTGGTAAAGCGTCCGATACTAACCCTGTCTCCGATATCGATCGCTGCATCGGCGCCTCTAACATCAAGCGTAACGTAATCATCGATTAATACCCCGGATCCAAGCGAAATCTGCCGAGGAACTCGAATTAGCCCCCCTCGTCCAATAGCAGGCCTGCGACCACAGCGCTTAAAAAGAAGAGGATAGAGCACTGCGCGGGCTGCAAAGCCTACTATCCCCGGAACCCAGCCGCAAAACCCCTGCACGATCTCGTTAAGAATACACTGAACCCAACCGGCGGAGCCCACAGATAGTTCACGGTACGCCGCCAGACCAGACCTATGGATGTCCGAGAGTGCGGCCTGTTGAGGTGTCATGGCTGGGTTGTTGCTCATACGCAACCGTACGGTACATCGAAAACTTCCTCTAGTCACGACGGTGATCAACTCTACAGAGGGTCTCCATTGTCCCGCTATCTACCTATAAGCGCTTGAGATTTAGCAAATGATAAAAATCATCCGGCGGATGATGCTGACAAACGGGGGCTTAAACTGCCACTCTTAGTACCTTAACCAAACCCTACCAGCTGCTATGTCGACCTTATACATCTTATTTTTCTCAGTTCTATCGACCAAATCGCCCCCACCAGGGAGTGTTGGCAGGTTACCTCGCTCTGCGCTAAGATATTTGATAGAGCAACACTTTTTTAGAGAAGACCCGATATATGATTCCTTCTGACTCTTCAGGATTCCTCACCACCACCCTTGAGAGCGCACTTGCATGGGCTCGCAAATACTCTCTTTTCTCTTACCCATTTGTTACTGCCTGCTGCGGCATGGAGTTCATGTCGGTTAACTGCTCTCACTACGACACAGACCGTTTCGGTGCAGCCTTGCCACGTTTTACCCCGCGTCAAGCTGACCTTTTATGGGTCGTAGGAACAGTGAACCACAAACTCGCGCCCGTACTTCTGCGAGTATATGAGCAGATGGCCGAACCAAAGTGGGTAGTTGCATTCGGTGCATGTGCATCGAGCGGCGGTTTCTACGATAATTACACAACTGTCGCTGGCATTGATAAGATCATACCAGTTGATATGTACATACCTGGCTGCCCACCTCGGCCTGAAACGGTACTCGACGCCCTGATGCACCTGCAAAAGGATATCCAGTCAGCAAAGCAACAGATCGTCCCCTCCCACGGCGGACGACAATATCACCCGGAGCTGCCGCCTCTACTAGGAGAGCCGATCGACACCAGACTCACTAAGCCTGTGTAAGGCTTTGGCGCTCAGCAGAGAGCCAACTAACTAGGCAATCTACATCGAGGGGCTTAGAGAAAAACTCTTGTGCTCCTAGTGCTGCAAAGCGGTAAAGCAGATCATCATTAATCTCACCGCTCATAACGGCAAAACGCACCGCGCATCCTGACTGCACCAGACGCTGTAGCAAATGCTCTGCCCCGCCATCAGGCATGTGTGCATCGCACAAAACTGCGACCTGCGGCCTTTGCACGATCACAGCAAGCGCCTGCTCAACGGCCGAAACACCCTCCGCCGATATCCCCTTGCGGACGAGCAGACGACCCAGAGAATCCGTATGCTCCGTATCGTCGTCGACTACTAGCAGCGGTGTATCGCCTCTCTCAGACAACCGGCTGCTGTAGCTCTCTGCCGTCCTTTCCGCAACACTGTGCCAGAGCTGTCTAGTTAACACTTGGCCCTCTGGAACGATAATCTCTACAGATGAGCCGTGCTGTGATGCCGAAAGTACTAATTCCCCTCCTCGCGCTAATAGCGCAGCTCTGCACGCCACTAGCCCAACTCCCCATCCCTTACTGTCAGCAGAGCAAGAGTGCGAGCCTCCTAGTGCTACTTGATCAATAACGCTCTGTGGAATTCCTGGCCCCTGATCCACCACGCGGATAACCCAGCGCGATGGCGCACCGTCAGATGCACTAAGAAACTGCAAATGAATACCGACCTGACCCGCTCCAGAATACCTAACTGCATTGCCAACAACATTTGAAACTACTCGCTCAAGATCAAGTTCAGATATTTGTGCTTGCGCGTACAGACCTGCTGGAATCGCAACAGATATATAGTTACCACGCTCAAGTGCCTCAGGGCGAAAGCGATCGCAGACTCTACGGACTACTCGCGGAATATCACTCAATCCGCTACGTGTCCGCTCCGTCACTGCCCCGCCTGGAGCGCACTCAGATAGAAGCTGCTCAATATATGATAATTCGTCATGCAAGCGCTGCGAGTCTTCGTATATTTGCGGGTACTCCTGCGCTACATCTGAAATAAGATACTTGAGCGCCCCAAGAGGAGCCTTTACATCGTGAGCCAGCGCTATCATTTCGGAAACGCGAGCACGCAGCCCAGCGATTCGCTCACCAAACATCTTCACCGCAACTAATACTGGCCCGTATATGCCCAACCACTGCGATATTGTTGCGGCAACATTTTGGGCCAACTCAATGCGTCTAGGGGTTGCCGAACCTTGAAGCCCAACCCACATCGCGGCCTCACCATCAGCAAGCAGGCTCTTGGGAACTATCAATCTTAGGACAATCGATGTTCGGAAACGAGCATCGATAAATCTAACCGTGTCGAGCGCGTGATCACGAACACGACAAGGAATCTTGACTCCCCCCTCCTCCACCAACATACCAAGCAGCGTTTCGACCGGCAGCGTAGGCTGCTCTTTGGAACGACCAACAAAGCTAGAGCCGTCCCCGCGCCTGATGATAATTGCACACGAGCTGAACTCAGCCGCACACTCGTGCTGTATCTCCCATGCTGCTCGATCAACAAACCCCTCAAGTGAGCCATCGCCGATCCCACTACAAAATGCTAGTGCTCGGCCTAAAGCTGAAGCAAATCTCTCACTCAAGCGGCCTCCTTAAGCGATCTCTTCTTCGCTAGGCGCACCACCTGAGCACACAACACACGGGAGTCTTTGGTCTTACTAACTAA
>JBIIHY010000077.1:0-10547 GCA_044235305.1 Bdellovibrionota bacterium | reverse complement strand
GCGGGCAGGAATCTTATACGCCACCATCCACGTTTTAACGATTTCGGTGCCATAAATCGTTAAAACTCACCATTATTATCCACTTTTAACGAAATTAGGTGCTTTTTTCGTAAAGCTTGCGGACGCAGGCTACATCTTTACGGCTTCACACGCAGCGGGAACTTCGCGGGCCCCCTCGGCTGAATATAGACCAACTACAAACTGCCCCGCTGTAACCTGCGTAGGGAGCTTGCGCTGCGAGTACAATGTACGAACGCGCGCCTTAACCCGCACGATGCTTGATAACCCCGACTCACTTGCCCAGGCAGGTTGCGTTGAGAGCACAACCGGTTGAAAACCTTTCGATCGAAAATACTCAAACAGCTCGCGCCGGGAGTTGCTCTCTGTGAGGAATCGTCCCGTTAGGGGGAATACAAGGCGATCGTATGTGAATCGTAGCGGGGTTTCAAAATGCGGAGTCGAGAGGTGTCGCCTGTCAATAAACACTACCGTTTTTCCGGCTGTGGCTTCTCCTAAACACTGCATAGCGAGGGTAAAGCTTTTTCCTTCAGAGAGCGAAAGCCGAGCTTTGGTGGGAGGATAAAAAAACCACATGCTCGTAAGAACGTAAACGCTCCACAAAGCAGCGCGTAACTTTCGACCATGCAGCGGAAGCGAAGCAAGCCCGAGGCTGCCGACAATGCACGCAAGCGGCACCAACTCACTCACTAAGTAACGCCCGTAGTAGTAGAGATAAGGGGTGGTCAATTGCTGTGTCGTTAAGACAACGAGAAAACCAAAGGTGATAGCGAAGACAACTCCAACCTTTGATGAAAGGACAGCTCGTCTTCCCACAACAAACAAACCGTACAGAAAAGCCAGAAACCCCACGGGTGAAAGCATCAACAGCAACGTGTAGAGCGACAGAGTACGCAAGGAATTCCATTCGCGCGCCACGAGGTGCCACCGTCGATCGTACCACCGATGGCCACGGAAGTAGTCGGTGTACCCCATGAGGTAGCCCTTATAACCAACGTATGCGAGCAGCGCTGCAATCGCTGATGAGATAACATACGAGCGATATCGAAAGAGAAACGCATATACCGCTCGAACAAGCTTGTGGGCGCGAGTTCCCACTAGTGTAGCGAGAATAAAGAGAACACCTGCCGCAACGAAAAACATCCATGCGCCGTTTAAACCGGCTTGGGAAATTCCTAATTTGCCCTTGTAGATCGCCTTGGCATAGTTGGGTGAATATGCGAGCCCCCAATAGAAGCTCACTGCGTATACAGCCAGAACGCACACACCAACCCACATAAGACGCTGCGATTTAACCTTACACGCCGCCCACCAGAGCGCCGGTATGGCCATAATCACAAAGATAAATCCGGTAATCCTTGTGAGACAAAAACACGCAAAGGCAAGCACCATCAACGCATACCACCGCCGTAGAAAGGCGTAGAGGATGCCGATAAAAAAGAAGCCTGCAATTGCTTCTGAAACCGGATACGTCCCTGCATGAGAGTGCGCCGGGTTAATCGCGAGCAACACGCCAACAGAGAGCGCAGCTCCGAGTGAAGAGGTAAGGCGAGAGGTGATAAAATACGCGCCAAGAGCAGTTAACGTCGAAAAGATTGCCAGCACCCAGCCATGATTCTCCGCGCCAACGAGCCAGTTCCCCACCGCAAGCCACGCCGGATGCAGGTGATAAAATTGAGCAGTAAAGATGCCGCGCTCGGCGTCAGTAGCGTAGAAGCCCGGCAAAAGAATCCCGCGCCACCCTCCATCGGGGCGCTGCTTCACGCGGTAAGCTTCCTGCACGTAGTATTCACGTAAGTCTGGCCTGTCGGCGAGTATGGGAATCATCTCATCCCTAATCACAGAGGTTCCGTGATTGGCGAAATACCCCGCAGTGTTAGCGTATACCCCCGGGTCCTGCCCACCATACAAGATAGAGCCAGGATTTGAGCGGAGTGCAATCGCTAGAAGCAGCACCACGACCGCCCCCCACTCTACCCGACTACTGGCCCCTACCCCGCTACGACGGAAGAGAAACACAGAGATAGGTAAAGAGAGCAGCGACGAAAGTGCTACCCATCCGGGTGTAAAACACTCAATACCGAGCAGAACTATCAACTGCAGCGAGAGCACCGTCGTAAAAAGGAGCACGAAGAAAAACGCTCGCTCCATATACGATGCGTCTAACTTTACACGATCCTGCTGGTGGCATCCCATTTCGGCGCTACTTACACCAGCGCAGCCTTCACGCGCTTAATGCCCGCTGCCACGTTCTCTTGCTTCTGAATCTTAAAGCGCTTTGAACCTTCAGCGATCTCAGATGTTGCTGCAACGTGTGGCCCGCCACAGAACTCAGCAGAGAACCAGTTATTCTGATCACCGATAAAATAAACGCTTACCAAATCAGGATACTTTGCGCCGAACTCCATCTGCGCCCCAATAGCTTCTGCTTCTTGCAAAGGCATCTCAACTCGCAGCACGGGCAGGTTCTCGCTTATCTGCTGATTAACGAGCTCTTCAACCTTGGCAATCTCTTCCGGAGTCATCTTGCGGTCTAGGTTAAAATCCATACGCAAACGCTCGGCGGTTATATTACTTCCCTTCTGCTTGATATTTGGATCAACCAACTTCTGCATCGCTGCCAGAAGCAGGTGGTGCGCCGTGTGCAGCTTAGTAGTCTCCCGAGATTGATCCGCTAAGCCACCCTTAAATTTTGACTCAGCACCAGCGCGCGACAATTCACGGTGTTTCTTCTCAGCCTCGGCGAACTGCTGCGAGATCGCCTTTGCTCGATCGTCGGCGATCTTTAACTCATCAAGAGTCAACTCAAGCGGAAAGCCGTAGGTCTCGTAAATAAAGAAAGCCTGCTCACCCGAGATGGTAGCACCAGGCTCAAGCTGCGCCTGAATCTTTGAAAGCTCACGCAGCCCCTTTGAAAGGGTTTGATTGAACGCTACCTCTTCGTCGTGAATCTTCTGAAGGATTACATCCCTATTCTCTTCAAGGTGCGGGTAGGCGTGCGCGAGGGTTTGAATCACCGCCTCAGCGACTTCTTTAGTAAACTCTCGTTCAAGCCCAAGCTTACGACCGAAGCGCACGAGACGACGAATAAAGCGACGTAAAATATAACCCTGATCTTTATTCGACGGCGAAACACCATCGGCAAGGATAAAGGTAGCGGCGCGACCATGGTCTGCAATTACTCGAAAAGCTGCTGTGTCGCTATTTTCTGCTCCATCACTCTTGTACTGCCGACCTGAGATTGCAGCGACGCGGTCGATGATCGGCGAATAGATATCACTCTCAAAGATATCGAGCTTGTTCTGTACGATCATGCACACGCGCTCAAATCCGCCACCGAAGTCAATATTCTTCTGCTCAAGCGGCTGCCATGTGAGCTCGTTTGAGAGTCGGTACTCCATGAATACGTTGTTACCGATCTCGATGAATCGCCCCGAGTCGTCGTTGATGTGGTACTTATCTTGTGGTCGCTCAACGACCCCCATATCGTAGAACATCTCTGAGGTTGGACCACCAAGCTCTCCTGGTGCCTCTGCGCGCTGCCACCAGTTCTTCCCCTTTCCATACGGGAAGATGCGATACTTCCACGTCTTACCTTCCTCAAGCGTTCCAGGTACAGCGTGGACGTCTGGTGAAAATTCAGCCTCTACACCGTACGAGCGAAACACCTTCTTCCAGGTCTCAATCGCTAGGTCATCGCGCGGCGCAGTTTCATCGCCAGCAAAAACAGAAACGTAGAGACGCGACGGATCCATACCGAGCACTTTGACCCATAGCTCCATAATCCAGGGGATCTGTTGCTCTTTGGTGAAATCTCCAAGCGACCAGTCGCCGATCATCTCAAACATCAACGTGTGTCGGTTATCACCAACCTCAAGCATGTCGTCGTAGTTGGTGCGTAAGCAGCGCTGAATGTTACAGAGACGTTTACCAAGCGGATGCGGCTGGCCACCTAGGTACGGCACCAGCGGAAACATTCCTGAGTTCACAAAGAGCAGCGTTGAGTCCACATTAGGGACAAGCGACATGTTCGGCACAACTCCGCATGAGCGAGGAGCCTCCGTCCAAAATTTTAAGTATCTCTCCCGAACTTCGCGCGACGTAAGCATAGAAACAACCTCAAACAAGCTCTTAGAAACTCATCATATCAATCTGGCCTGCAGTTTAGTCGGGCTCTGCACTCATGGCAAGAAAATCAACTGCAAAGCACCAACACAATTCTTTCTACTTCTGCCTTCTGATGGTGCCTTAAAAATGTGGTCGTGGCAGAGAAATCCGGGTAGACTGCCGTGCCGGAAGTAGTACCAATGAACCCTGAATTCAAACCACAGAAGAAGCCCCAAGGTGAAGAGCCCCGTCTAATCTTCAAGTTTGACTACGACCCCGTTGATTTAAAACTCAGTGAACCTACTGTAGAGGAACTTGAAGTCTGGCTAACTACCTCTCTTGCTGTGTTTATTTCGGGGGATCTAGTCGAGCACCTTATGGACTGCGCGCGGAGCCAAACGCCCATCGATGTAGGAACCCTGACCGAAGCTTCCGAGAGGAGCAATGTAGCAATTGAGGAGCGGCGCTGGCTGTCGTGTAAGGATTCGGAAGTCACCGAGGGTCGAGTTATAGTTATCTCTCGCCCGGTCGAGGATTCATCAGATATCGATACAGAGCCTACGGGAGATCTCGCCGTAGCTGAAGAAACCGGTGCGCCAAGTCGGGAACCCCTGACTCTAGAACTTATCTCCCCTAGCGTCGGTCGACTAGACGCCGTAGTAACGTTTAAGAACGAAGACCTAAGCACTTCAGTCAATGATGTTAATAGGCGTTGGGAGATATTCGATGAGCTGATTTCTAAGCAGGGATATAACCCTCCTCCATACGACCTGGGAGCACATGTGCGCGTCGATGATTTCAATCCTCAAGAGCCAGTATTTACTTGTGGCATGGTCGATATCGCTGCCCACCCTGTGCCACCACAAGTCTCAGACACTTACTATGACCCGGATGAGGAGGGGGTTGCTGATAACGATGAAGACGACGGGCTCTTGCAATCGCTGCAACAGAGAAGCGACTCCGCACAGAAGGAACAAGAGAAGGCACTGCCATCGCCCGGTGAACCGCTAGCAATTTTCAACGCTTCTGCTGAAACAATTTACAGAATCGCTACCTTAAGCGGCTGCGCTCTACCACTTGAATGCTGCACAAAAATCCTCGAGCAGGCGCGGGGAACTGCAACATTAGGCACTCATGACATGTCCCCTCTTCCGAGTGATATAAAAGATAGGTTGAGTGTGCACACAAGAACGTGCCACATCCTCGACGGCGACTACGCTTGTAGCTCCCGTGTTCATGTCGATTACGGTGACGGGGCAGACGATAGCGCCTTTAGAATAGTACTTAGGCCAACAACTTTTAACTCAGAAGGCGTCGCAACGAGGGTGGAAGCATACTTTGATTGGTGCCCTACTAATGAAGCTGCAATAAGAAATTGGGCGCAGATACTTAAATTCGCTGGCCTCGACAGGAAGGGGTAGCCGAAGCATCTCCTTTTACAGGCTCTTCGTGGAATCGAGTGGGTAGAACTTGCGTTTCCGGACGTGAACATGCACGTGCGCGTAAACGTACCCGAAAGGGATTGCAGTACTACTGTTGGTTTATTAACCCACCTACCTACCTACCTACCCATCTTCTTCAACATCAACATCCGCATCGCCCGGTATCATCGCTGGCGGAGCGGGCGGCTGATTACGAGAAGGAGCACGTCCTGCCTGTGGGGGAGGCTCTGTGTAAGGCGCATCTGGACTCGAAGGCAGCTCCTTGGCGATATCTCGCACAAGGTCTCGCGTTGCCCCTGCAATAACCTCGGTTGGAGCTGCAGCTACGGTCTGCTGAGCAGCGATCTGCCTAGCTTGTGACTTGGCATCTACCACCTGCCCGCCGGCGATCTGGTAGGCGCTCACCTGCCCCTTCTTAAAGGTTACAAAAGCCCCTTGCGGATAATTCCACACCACCTCGTGCTTGAGCGCGCGCTCTATCTTCTCAACCGGCTCACCCCAGGCGGTTAAAACCTGGCCTGTTGAGGCACCGAGTTGGAGCGGTGGTTTGGTTTTTTCTGCCAGCGCAGGCTGCGCCACAGTAGCCGCCAGAGCCAAAAGCGCGCCAACAAGAATGCGCCGTGGGGTGGTAAGAGGAAGGGCGTTTGCGATTAAAAATCTCATGGGCCGGACAATATCACCTAAAAGCCCTGTTCGGTACCGGTTTACTTTCAGGGCGCTACATGGTTACAGAGGCACCAAAGATCAACCACTTGCGTACGTCTCGCGCCACCCCCCTCTTTGCCCCAAGGCAACATTTTGCAAAAAAGAGGGCTGTCTTATGCGCAACCTCACATAAAAATGACCTTTGAACTCGACGAAAACCTCCTCTCGTGGGAAGTTAGGGGGGTGGGCCCTTTACTAAGCTAATGGAAGCTGGAGCGGTCCTTTAAGGAAACATATGGGAAATAAATTATATGTAGGAAACCTTTCCTACGAACTTCAGGATCGCGATCTGCAACAACTTTTCGCGCAATACGGCACTGTATCATCTGCGAAGGTCGTCATGGACCGAGACACAGGGCGATCCAAGGGATTTGGCTTTGTAGAGATGGGCACTGATGACGAGGCTCAAGCCGCTATATCTGCCCTCAATGGCAGTGAAGTCGGTGGACGCGCTTTGACAGTAAATGAGGCTCGACCGAAAGAAGAACGCAGCGGTGGCGGCGGTGGTCGTGGCTACGGCGGCGGCGGATACGGTGGCGGCGGCGGTGGAGGCTACGGCGGTGGTCGTGGCGGAGATCGCGGCGGTCGCGGCGGCGGCGGCGGTGGACGACGTGGTGGCAGCGGTGGCGGCGGCGGTCGTTACTAATTGCTAGGGGATTCTCCTTGTATGAGGGAGAATCCTTTTTTCCCCGCTGCGACATGCTACGAAGCTGCGCAGCGGGGAGCTCTTCTCTCCTGTCCTCTCCTCTTCTCTTTTCCTATTCTCGATATTACCCTGAAACGCCGGTACGCAGCGGGGCGAGCTTTTCAGCGAGGAGCTGAAAGTACTGCTCGGGGCTAACAACTGTAGGAGTCTGGCCCTTGGCCACAGCCGCCTCGAGTCCGCGCTTATTTGAACCCGCATTAAATCGCCCGCCAAAATAGGGGTCGAGCTCTTTAACTCCTAGCTTGTGAAGACTTAAACCTTTCTCGACTCCCGCACCCAGTCGCAAGCGCGTAAAGGTGAGTGCAGGATTCTTTCCAGATGGGCACCCTACCACTAACACTTGTGCGTCTGGAAAATGGCTGAGGAACAGATCGCTCTCAAAGTAACGATTGCAGTTGATCAATACCACTCCGTTCCGCTCTTTGTACTCACCATCTTGAACCAATCGCTTCACTGCCAAGCGACTCTTGTGCAGCTCCTCGAGCTGCTTTTTGACCATCTCGGGCAGAGCATCACTTTGAAAGTAGCACGACAGGGCTTCCACCATGAGAGGAAGATTTCGCAACGATTTGCACGCCTGCAGAATATCTGCGATTTCATTCGGAGTGCCGCGATGATCAGCATCAAGAACAGCCTGCTCAAATCGCTGATGTACCGGTATAACCCCTGTTAGAATGAGCGCTGAGAGAACACTATCGCAGTCGGTATGATTGATGACTACAATATCGCCGTTTTTGGCCGCAACAACTCCCTCTCTTTCAACCCACTGACACGCAAGAACACCTGAAGATACGTGCCGCTCCCAGAGCTCGCCTGGTGCGTGATGGTCTATGTTGATTACCTTTCCACCGTGTCCATATCCCGCCCCGCACGGGAGCAAAGTACCCGCCTTCTCTATTCCTCTTAGATAAAAATCAACTACAAAGATGCGCTCGGCGCGAGGAAATGCCCGCTCGATCTCCTCTATGGTTGGCGAATTAGATTCGGGAAAAAGTTTGATTGGTGCACCGTTGAAACGCTGCTGTAGTTTACGACCCACCTCTAGCCAATCATAGCTACGGTCAGGGACGAGCTTGATTGCATCCCCCGAACTGGCATCCCTGTCCGAGAACGACCTATTTTTTCCAAGCATCTCCATAAAGGCAGTATACGCGAGGCAGGAGAATTAATCCTCTTACGAAACTGAAATCCGCAGCTACCACTTACTTAACCTCGATTAAAGCAAGCGTGTGTTACCTTGGAGCAAGAGCGGGGATAACGGCGAGGGAGTCGAGGGGGGACTCAAACATACTATTACGTACCTATCCCCTCTTGAAATACATCGAAAACGTCGACCCCTCCCCGAGCGTGCTCTCAACTTCAATCCGTCCGCCGTGAAGCTGCACGATATGTTTTACGATCGCTAAGCCTAGCCCCGTACCACCCATCTGACGACTGCGGCCTTGGTCAATGCGGTAGAAGCGCTCAAAGAGTCGCGAAAGATGCGATTTATCGATACCCGGCCCGCTATCGGTCACCATCACGCGGCACATCTCATCTGCCGCGTCACACTTCACCAGCACCCGGTCCCCGCTATCAGAGTACTTTATCGCGTTATCAATCAGGTTAACGAGCGCCTGCTCGACAAGGCTAGCATTCCCCATGATGCGCTCGTTATCCGACACATCAACACTAACAGAGATACCCTTAGATTCAGCTTTGCTCGAACACGCCTCAAACGCATCCTGCGCTATGTCGCGCAGCTTCAACGAAGTGACCTCAATCTGATTCTCTCCGCTCACCTCCAGGCGAGCCAACATAAGCAGGTCGCTTAAGATGGCATTAAGGCGCTCCGAGTGACGCCCGATGATACCCAAGAACTTTTGCAAGCTCTCTGGATCGTGCATCGCTCCATCAAGCAGGGTTTCAACAAATCCTTTGATGGAGGTTATTGGCGTACGCAACTCGTGTGACACATTGGCGACGAAGTCTTTGCGGATCTTCTCTAGCTTCTGAATACGGGTGATGTCGTGCAAAACGACCAGTGTTCCAACGAAAACTCCCTGCTCGGTTAACAGTGCCGACGAGTTTGCTCCAAAGACGCGTTCGTCATCACCCACAACCGTCACAACATCAGAGCGTGTTTCCTGCGAGGAGAGCGCAGCTTCGATAAAACGCTGTAGTTCCACGTTATGAATGACATCGTTAACGAGCCTGCCCTTGGATGACTCGCCATTGATTGAAAGGAGCAGGCACGCTGCTTTATTTACCCGCTGGATTTTACCATCGCGGTTGATGGTAATTACGCCCTCGACCATACTTCGAAGGATCGCATCTTGTTCACTTGATATCTCGGCGAGTGCATCCATTCGCTCCGCCAGGCTGCGCGCCATCGCATTGAGGGCATGCGCTAAACGACCGAGTTGCAAAATTCGCGACGGATATACGCGCGCTCCAAGGTGCCCTGCAGCCAAGCGCTCACAAAATCGGGCAAATCGATCAAGCGAGCTCGCCAACCCACGCGCCACCAGCAAGCTCCCCGCAACGGCAACTGCTATACACACCAACACCGCAACGAAACCTCCCTGCGAGGCATCAGCGTAGATAAGCGCAACAACAGCCAGAGGCACGGAACACAGAAATACGAGCGCCAAGAGACGCACGGTGAGGCTATCGAGTGGCGAACGAATATCCATCATAGACGAAAAACTGAAAGGGAGGGGCAAAACCCCTAACCCTTGAAACGGTACCCTACTCCGCGTACGGTCTCAATCGCTGCTTCAGCAGATCCAAGCTTTTTCCGTAAACCAACCACCTGCACATCGACCGACCGATCAGTGACGGGGTAATCATCACCGTGCACACCTTCGACGATCTGGTCACGGGTAAAGACCACTCCCGGCCTGCGCATCAAAAAATGCAGCAGCTTAAACTCAGTGTTGGTTAGCTCGATAAGCTGGCCTTCAACGCTCACCTCTCGCCGCTCAGGATTTACAGAGATCCCTTCTAGCTCAACGATAGCCTCTGACCCGACTGGTGCTGACTTGCCTCTACGAAGCACACTCTTCACACGCGCTGAAAGCACCTTGGGGCTAAACGGCTTGGCAACGTAATCATCGGCACCGAGTTCTAGGCCAGTGACTACATCACCCTCCTCGCCGCGCGCGCTGACAATGATAATAGGAGTGTCTTTGATCGCGGCATCCCCTTTGATCTGCTTGCACACCTCAAGACCATCGATCCCCGGAAGCATCAGGTCGAGGATAATGACATCCGGTGCCAGCGTGCGAACTACCTGCACACCCTCTTCACCGGAGGTTGCGCACGTTACCGAGTACCCCTCCTTGGTAAGGTTGTACCGTATCAACTCGCAGATATCTTCTTCGTCTTCGATTACGAGAACTTTGCCTAACATGTGGGGTAACCTAACTTGTTTCAGCGACTTAGTAAGCACCTTACAGGGCTCTTACCAAAAACTAACAGTTACCTTCGGTCGTGTTTTCAGATACTTATAAAAACACCTTCTCCGCGGCGCGCCAACGGACTACACTTTTTCTTTCCAACCTTCCTGCAACAGCGAAAAGGAACAT
>JBIIHY010000427.1:0-3222 GCA_044235305.1 Bdellovibrionota bacterium | reverse complement strand
CACCTGTGGATCTGACTGTGGGGATCTTGGGGTTGGCTTTTCTGCAAAAAGAGAAAACGGTGAGCGCTGGGACCGCGGACCTTCCAGGTCCGCCTGAGCCTTCGTGCGCCACTGTAATTTTTTGCGAAGCTAAACCTTCGCGGTCCGGTTCGGCAAGGTTTTTACCATGAGGTGCTCATCAAAGGCTTGGTCTCCAATCCTATCAGCTCGCCGCTGCTGGAGGTTGCTACAAGAATAAATCCCCCAATTCTCATCTGGGCTTCTATGCGCTCTAGAATCTGTTGATTGCTTTTTTCTTCAAAGTTCTCCGGCGTTTCCCCGAAGGACTCCGGGTGCTCGCGCAATCCCCGAAGCCGTAGCATGCGGTAGGCATCAATAGATTCCGCTCCGACTGTAAGAATCCTCTCACATCGAACATTGTCAGGCTCTGAGGGGTGCATGGTTATGTTGGGTTGATTTGCTAACGATTATGCTAATGAGTTCGCGCACATTGTCTCGCTTTTCGCAAAGATAATCAATGCGAATCTCATTCAGCGTTTGGTTCTCCGCTTCTCTATTGGAACTAAGAGCGCCACGACAAGAAATCCCAAACCCGTAACTAATAAAATCCCGTCGCTGACAATGTATCGTGACCAGGTAATATCCTCTCGCACTTCAGCGCGAGAATCGTTGTACCAAACAGGAATCTTCAAACCCCGGATAAGATTATGTTGATTGTGGAGAACAAAATGCTGGGATGGTGCCGTTGGTGCCAAGATTTTTACAGTGGCATCCTGATACGAATACTCTCTAAATCCCCCGAGGTCTCCTCTACGCGCTTGGTGTCTGCCAATAACACCCGGGGGCGTCCCAATTTTGAAGGATTTCTCTATGGTCGCCACAACCTCTGCTTGCACCGGTACCGCGCCGGATCTGAACAGAACAAAGGAACCAACATCCAACAACCCAAGTACGAGGCAGATGCTTCCTGGGAGCCAAATAATGAGTTTTCGAAGACGTTTCATTGGAAGCTCTCGGTATGAGCGTAGAATATTTTTTCGCTGCGGGCGGCGGAACACAGCTCAAAATCCCGAGTGACTACGGTCGCCGCTCCGTAGCCGAAAGTGGTTAACCGGCGTATACCGATCTCTTTCGCAAGCACTTTCCACACTTTCCATTAAAATCATTTAATGCCGCGTAAAATGCCTCACAACTTAAATCCTTATCGCCTATTCTAAACTGGTTTCGACAGGGCTCGCAAACACTCATATCGTAGAAGCCGTAGCAACTGCTTTTTTGAGAATCCAAGGACTTCGTACCGTCGAACTTGGTCGAGCGCGAATCATAGTAGCAATCAAGTCCGAATCCATCAGCGCACGCGCCGTGACACTTATAGTCTTTGGTATTCACACATACCGAGGGAATATCAAAGATGCCGACCGCCTCATCCGCCTCTGCGGAGTTTGAAACAATTAGCCCCGAGCTCAGAAGTAAGAAAATAAAATATTGGACGAAATCAATTCTCATGCTATCGCCGGTTAACGGTTACGAAATCACTCGCTCAAGTATCTCCGACTCAAGCACTGTACTCAAGTGCTATGTGATTCTCGTTCGGGTTATCGCCGACCGACGACAACCGCACCAACGTAAATACTTAGCGCACTTACAGCATACAGTCCCAGAGAGATCCAAAGACCAGCAGGCGAGCCAATAGGCAAGGGTTCCGCTGGGATGCTTGTCAACGCCCCAAGCGACCACAGGGTAAATAGGCCGATACTAAGTATAGCACCATGAAGACTTTCACTCCCCTCTGCAAATTTGCTAATGAGGAAGCCAAGTCCGAGCGGCAACACCAGAAAGTTGAGAGCTGCGAGCAGTAAACCGACCGCGCCTCCGGAAAGCATCACTTCCGCAGCATAGACGCCTTTGTTCGACAGGGCCTCCAGATTCTGAAAGTCGGCTCTCATGCCGTTTTGAATCTGCTTGTTAGTGAAGACGAGAAATACCCATGAGATGCAATTGACAATGGCAAGCGCCATCGCCCCGGCGACTCCGACTAAAACTGGTGCCAACTTAACGCTTCGAATCATAAGGCGATAACGTTTCGATGAAATGCTGCCTGAAGCGTTAGCGAAAGGCAATCGTTTCCATCGAGTGGTTATCCTCCTTCACTATCGCCACTGCTCGCGATGGGTACCGCAGCGTGCGATCCTTCAATCTTGTAAAGATCCGCTGAAATTTCGAACGATTGCCCATTTCTCCTGTAGGTCCCCAAAGCGCCCTTGTAGCTTGTGACATTTCCCAGAAAGTCGTGCAACGCGCCGCTCTGTGCCGCCCGGATTAACAGTGAGGCGGCGTCATACGAATACAAAGCTTCCGAGGACACCTCTTCTTTATGTAGCTTTTTTAACTGTCCTATAATCTGGTGAGCCTGCTCTCGCGGCGGTCCTGTAAAAATCGTGCCAAGCATTGCCCCCTTGGCTGCCTCTATCTCGCTCGGATTGAACGCGTTCACCCCACCGAAAAAAGGGCCTTCGAAGCGGCGATTCCGCAACGCTCTTGTCAGAGGCGCCAACTGAGGGGGGTTGACGAAAAAGACGATTGCGTCCGGCTTTTTGGATTGTAATCTGGTGGCCAACGGTTGCAAGTCTGTATCGCTCAGACCGATCTCTTCGTCAGCGACTACCTTTGAGCCGAGCCGGGCCACCAGGCCGTTACGATAGTTTAGCATCGACTCTTGTTGATGGCTTACCACCGCTACGCGATTCAAGTGTCGCCGCTCGAGCTCCCGATAAATAAGCTCAATCTCCTCCTGATAAGACATGAATATACGGTATACGAGCGACCGTTCGGTTGTGTAGCCAGAGACAACACTAATTCCAATCATCGGAACCCGCCGCATCTGGCAGACCTCTGCTACGGCAGTGCTCGAGCCGCCACCGAACACTATCAAAGCAGCTACACCGTCCTGTTCGATGAGCTTTCTAGCGGCAGTCACGGCGTTCTTCGGAATGAAGCCGTCATCCTCTACGACAAACGTCACGCTGCCGGTGGAATCAAAGTCATCGCCAGCTAGTTCGACTGCATGTGCAATACCTTGCCCCCACCATGCAAGCGGTCCTGTCGTCGCAGCAATTACACCAATCTTTACTGCGGTAGAATGCGATTTAATATCAGCGCGCGCGTCAAGGCGCCAATTACTGATGATGAGTGCTGAACAGAGCAGAGCGCGGACGATGGTAG
>JBIIHY010000363.1:0-3234 GCA_044235305.1 Bdellovibrionota bacterium | reverse complement strand
TCCCAACTGCTTTGCTGGGCTGATGTGTCACCGGTTGGATCAACGTTTCTTAGTCGAACGTACTCTGAGCGAATTGAAGCGTAGACGCTCCTGCCCTCGGCGAGTGCAGGGAGTGTGACAAGCAGAGATACGGTGAGTACCAGCAGAGAGAGTGCTCTACCCATCCGCACCTTCATACGAGTTCCTTTAGTTCGTACAGCACCTGAAGTGCCTGGCGCGGTGTGAGTTCGTCTGGTTTTAGCGCGGTAATTCGTCTTTTTAATTCTGCTGCGACCTTATCGACTGGCACCTCATGCGCCTCGGCGGGGGTACGCTGTGCAACGGTACGCTCAGCAAAGAGCGCCATTTGTCGGCTTGAGCGTGAAACGATCTGTTGCGTGCCGATACTCTGCGAGAGCCCCTCGAGCACCTCATAAGCACGCGCCAGTACCACTGCCGGGAGGCCTGACAGCTTTGCGACCTCAAGACCGTACGAGCGCGGGGCTGGACCCTCTTGGATTTGATGGGTGAAGACAACGCGGTCTTCTTCCTCAACAGAACCCACGGAGAGATTAGCCACCTTACCCTCTAATCCGCTAAGCGATGTTAGCTCGTGGTAGTGAGTTGCAAACAGCGTGCGCGCTTTGAGAACCAAGGCAAGTTGCTCTAGGATCGCCTGCGCCAAAGAGAGACCATCTGAGGTTGCTGTACCGCGGCCAAGTTCGTCGATCAACACCAGAGAGCGTGAGCTGGCAGACGCCAGGATCTGAGCCGCTTCACGCATCTCAACCATAAACGTTGAATCACCCTCGTGCAGGTCGTCAGCGGCACCGAGCCGAGCAAAGATGCGGTCGACTATCCCGACTGTAGCCGAGAGGGCAGGAACGCATGAGCCGATCTGAGCGAGGATGGTGATAAGCGCAGCCTGCCTCAGGTAGGTTGACTTACCCCCCATATTAGGGCCAGTAAGCACGTAACAGGTCGGTCCATTCTCTGGAAACAGCAGCGAATTCGGCACGAATGCACCTTGCAGTAGGTCTGCGACAATAGGATGGAATCCTGCTGATATCTCAAGCACCGGCTCGTTGACGATAGTCGGTGCGACCCACGCGCAGCTTACTGAGCGCTCTGCCAATGCAGTAAGCGCATCGAGCGTTGAGAGTGCAGACGCAAGTACACGCAGCTCAGTAACGAAGCGTGCAACCTGCTCCCTAAGCGTTGCGAAAAGGAGCTGCTCCCGGCGAATCTGTCTATCAGTTGCAGTAACTACTGCTGTTTCGTGCTCCTTTAGTTCAGGGGTAACGAAGCGTTCGGCGTTTGCGGTGCTCTGCCGTCGTTGGTATGTAGCTGGTACGCGGCTACCGTGAGCTGTTGGTACTTCGATGAAGTACCCGATCACGTTGTTGGAACGAACCTTAAGGCTTGTGATTCCCGTTGACTCGCGCTCCTTTGCCTCAAACGCGGCGCGCCACGCTTCAGCGTTGCTGCGTAGAGCTGTAATCTGATCAAGCTCCTGATCAAAACCGGACTTAAAGATCCCACCCTCATTAGTAGTGTGTGGGGGCGAGGCAACGAGCGAGTTTGACAGGATTGTGAACAGCTCCTCGGGGAGGTCTAACATCGCTCTAAGCTCACTAAGGAGATCGCCTTCGGATACTTGCATCAGACCCTGTAGCTGCGGAAGTCGCTCAAGAGTATCGCGAACGGCGGCTAGGTCCTTTGGTGATGCGATACCAAGCTGCACACGCGCAGCCAACCTTTCAAGGTCAGGAACTCCGTGCAGCACCTCGTGGATAGGATCGAAACTCGAGCGCAGCGCAAGTACGGCCGCCTGACGTTTCAGGATCTCATCGCGGCTAATGAGCGGATGCAGGATCCAGCCCTTAAGCTGCCGCGCACCAAGAGGAGTTGCGGTTTTGTCGAGAAAACCAAAGAGAGTTCCAGCAACAGATCCATCCTTACTGTTCTGAACAAGCTCAAGGTTTCTTCTGGTTGAGGCATCGATTGCCACGTGATTATCACTGCGTGCTAAAGCAAGATTTGCGATCGGCACTGGATTTCCGAGCGAGACTTCATCGAGGTACCCTAGCAGGATGCGAACTGCTCTTTTAGCAAGTGGCGAGAGTCCGTAAAATTCGCTTGCCGCTGTTCCAGTCAACTGCGGTGTGCCCTCGTTCCCTCGGAGTGGCTCCGCTCTAAACCTGAGCAGGTTCTTACCAACGGCCGTCTCTACCCCGCGCACCCAGCTACTTCTTCTGTCGATAGCATCGCCAAATGCAGAACGTGGCAGAACGACTTCGCGCACCGCGTACATCCCTAACTCGCGCGGGAGCGTGGATGGATCGAGGGCATCCTTTACCAGAAGCTCACCGGTTTGTGGGTCGGTTAAAGCAATTGAGAATTCTGTTCCAGAGGGAGCGACCGAGACCGCAGCAATGAAGCTCTGTGTAGAGTCGCTTGCAACACTCGTAAAGAGCTTCATGCCAGGGGTAACAAATCGCTCAAGCGCGCGCTCTACCCCAGCACCTGACCCTGTTTGGCTCACCACAGCAACCGAGAAGCCCAGTGGCAAGAGGCGGTCAATGTAACCATCAAGAACAGCCAGCGGCACACCACACATAGGGATCGGTTGAGGGCTATTTTTATCGCGTGAAGTGAGGGTCAGGTTAAGCGCGCGAGCGACCTCAACCGCATCTTGAAAGAAGAGCTCGTAGAAGTCACCAACTTGGAAGAAGAGCAGAGCATCGGGGTACCTCTCCTTGAATTCCAGGTACCTAGCCATCATCGGTGAGAGTTCTTGTTTGACTGCCGCGTTGCTCATCGCACGAAATCAAACCATGCTAGGCGCTGGGGGTAAAGTGCTTTTTGCCAAAAATCGCTCAGTATCCGAGCGGCATCAAATAGTTAGTGAGGTGTAGAGGGGCAAGAGCAGTTATGCAGGACCAGAAGAAGTGCACGGTGGTGGTGGTTGACGATGATGCTGGGGTATTAAAGGCGCTTACCCTTCTACTTCAGGCATTCCACTGGACGGTTGTTCCCTTTTCGGCACCTGAACAGGCTGTAGACTACCTGCGTGATAATCCACCCCCAGACCTCATTCTAAGCGACCTACGGATGCCAGCCATGAGTGGGATTGAGCTCCTAGCCTCGGTTAGGGGGTTCACCCTCTCAGTGCCCTTTGTGCTCATGTCCGGCCACGCTACGCCGCAAGAGACAGATGTCGCTCGCACTCTGGGGATGAATGGATTTCTCTCA
>JBIIHY010000362.1:0-3241 GCA_044235305.1 Bdellovibrionota bacterium | reverse complement strand
CTGCATCCCGCGCGCCCCCCCGTACTAACGGAATTGGCTCGCCCTCCGGCACGTATAGCATCATATCGTGTCCAGTAATAAAGGGTGTGTCGCGCTGTTGCCGGAAGAGGCGTGTGTAGTCGAGCTGTAGGCGCGGGAAAGACTCGGGGAGCGGTTCGGCACCATTTCGTAGAAGATCATTTCTTTGCTTCAGAAACCGCTCGAGGAGAAATGTTCGTGGCTGAGTGTAGCTCAGTTCGTTTACAAAGCTTTGGTTACCGTAGGGTGCTTCAGGAGGTCTTCCTGACTCATCCCCAGCGCTTTGTGATTCACCAACCGTGTTGGCTCCGTTGGGTGGTGGCTGAGTAGGTGGAGTGTTCTTAGGAGACCGAGGTAGAGTGAGCTTGGGCGGGGGTTCTCCGCGCCTAAGGAATCCTTTGGCTACCTGCTCCTCTATCGTCAGCCATGAATTGTAGAGGTCATGACCAAAGCGCATGACCGCTTGAATGCGTTGGTGCTCTTGAAACGTTAGGTTGAATAGCCTCTCTATCTCAGGGGTAGCTTCCTTTGAGTAGGACCCGTCAAAGAGTGCCCGATGGATATGGAACGGGTCCTGCCACTTGGTATTTCGCCACGAATGGGTGGCTGTTTCCCAAGAGTGTACCGGCCCCTGGCCTTGCGGCCAGGCGTTTGCGAGACCACCCCACAACACTGAAGCTGTGCTTACAGATAGGATAGGAAGCTTCTGTGCTTCAGCCTCTTTGAGGAATCCCTCTGGGGTAAGGTCGAGCAGGTTAACGTCGATTCCAGGATTCTCTATCGCGAAGATACATTTACGCTCGAATACACTCGCAGGAATAAGCCAGGTGCGTATCTCTGGGCCGTGCAGGTTGTGGAAGTGGTCGTTAAACCATACAAAGACGTAGGGCTTGCCGAGGATGCTGCCCCTGCGCCAACTGTTTGAGGGGAGATCGCTACCAGGCTCAAAGGTTGGAGTAATGGCGATAAAGCCGCGCATGTGAAAGATATCGGCGTGGTGTAGCGCTCGTAAACCGTTTCGTATCCACGGACACGCCTCTTTGTAATAGGCACGGGTCTTTTCAGACTCAAGGTCAAGCGCCCGTCTCAGATCTAATCCACTTATCCGACACCCGGGGCCAGGGTACTTCTCGATATCAGCCACATGAAACCGTTGCACCCGTGCCCCGGCCTCTTCAGCGATCTCTTCAATCAACCACTTTGCTCCCCGGGCGTACCCCTTTCTCCTGTTGATACTGTCGCGAATGTAGGCCGACGTGCGTAATGTTTGCAGGGAATCTTCCCTCGCAATCGCAAATACGGGGGTATCAACGGGCGCGGGTGGATTATCGACCCCGTACTCCTCACTGAAAAACGTTGAATACTCCGCTCCTTGAGGCCTCCCAAGGGTACACTGATTAAAAAACTCCTCGGTCTTCTCAAAGAACGGTTGCGCAACACACATCTCAACTACCTGCGTGAGGTAGCGATAGAGCTCCTCACCGCGCGCAAAGATGTCGTGCATACCGTTTATTGCCTTGAGACGTTGACCGATATAGACCCACTCTGCTCGTCTTGACGGAGCCTGCACAGCGTAGAATTTGTGCACGGTCTCAGGGTCATCAATCTCGTAGTGCCCCTCTGAGCCCAAAGATTTTATCGCTCCGATAGCCGCGGGGCGCCCAAGGGGATGCGCAAGCCTGCGGTCTCCTGAGAGGAGCTCGACACGCCCGTTTTGCAAAAGAAGGTGCAGCTTCTCAATGAGCCTTCTGCGAAGTTCACTTTGAGGTAACGAAACGGATGCTTTAATAAGGTCAGTTGCAACCTGCGCCGGCATCTCATTTTCAATAATCGCGGTGGTGAAAGCTGAAGTGAAGCCCGAAAGGTCAATTGAATGAAAGAGCATCTCGTCTGGGAATAGGAGGGTCGGCTCCGAAAGAGGACCCGACGCATTCTCAAGCCGTTGTAATATCGAAATCGAGTCATCAACAAGGCGGGGGGCTGTGCGGCAGAAGGCTTGCAGCTCGACAACTGCACTCTGCTGGAGTGGGCGCGGGGTTGTGATGAGACGGTAGAAGACGTTACCAACAAGCTCTTCGATGACTGATGCACTATCAAAGTCTTCAAGGCGAGTGCAGAATAACTCCGATACTGCAAGCGCAGCAGCCAAACGTTGCGGAGCGAATTTGTCACTCAGAGCGTCGGGCCATCCCTCTACCTGTAGTGGATAAAGGCTTGGGCCCTGCAGACAGTTTTTAACGATCTGACCGACAGTTTGAATTGCTGGCAGGATCGCATGTGGTGGCTGGTGTTGTTTAAGAGCCGATACAATCTGGTGAAAGAGTGAGATTGCCTCTGGGATCTGGTTTACATAAGCACCTTCGGTGTGTCGTATCTCGGCGCAGAGAGTCTCTACGAGTTTCTGAACTTGTTGCTGGGTGATATCAGGATGAGGACGTCGACTTGACTCAGGGTTCATTAACACTACCAACGTGAAACGAATTGCCGTGTGAATAGTATAGCGAAAGGCTGATGGAAAACAGCTCTCGGTGTATTGGATTTTCTAAAAGCGACTAAAGAGGACTGCTTCTCGCGGCCACCCGCCGCACCCATAGGATCGCTAGAAAGTTGTAGGTAGCATGCGTTACAAAGGCGACAAAGAGCGAGTTCGTGTAAAACGTAGCACCCCAAAGGTAAAGACCAACTGCTGAGTAGAGCGGAATCATACCTCCAAAGCGTGATACATTTCCGATAAAGTGTACGTATGCAAACAGTACACTAGTAAAAAGCGCAGCCCCTACAAGACCTAAGTACTCAACAGCTAAAACGTTTCCTACCCCACGAAAAAAGACCTCTTCTCCAAATCCCGACGCGAGGGCTAAAAAAAGCGCCAGCGGGGGAGAGACCTGTTTACAGAGTGGAACTACAACCAGTCTACTGAAACGGGCGTACACCGAGTGAGGACGAGAGAGTGTCACTTTCCAGATCAGGTGGTTCATAAGAAGTAGCGGGAGCGCAAGCAGCACCCCGATAGCGAGGTTGGTGAGGGAGGCATTCCAGAAGGGCCACGCCGAAAAGAGTCCGGCTACGATGTATGCAACGATTATCAGTAACCCTTCGGTGGCAAGGGCTGCGGCGAAGATGGTAAGTGACGGGCTCATCTGGTGCTCCCGTTAGTGCTCTCGCTCAATTCCCGCAGCGCGGTAGCTTCGGGGAAAAGGCACGCTGCGAGGTCTCGTGTGGC
>JBIIHY010000074.1:0-10694 GCA_044235305.1 Bdellovibrionota bacterium | reverse complement strand
TTTTACGGCGCAAGTCGTGCGGGACTCAACTACGTTGGTCGTTCCGGAATTGGAGACCCAGAGCGTGGCTTTAATGCTCCACCAGCTCGTCGTGCTGATGCTATTGATCTCCCGCAGGAGCAGTTGCGGCTCCGTTACGTTAACTGTCCGGAAGCGCCGTTTATCGGCAGAAACGACCAAAATGTATGTCAGGGGTTGTAGCAAGGTAGTGGTAGGAAAAATGGGGACGGCCGTGGCACATACAGTGACGAGACACGCTGTTGCAGTTGCAACGCTGTGCCTCCTTGTTGTGAGCGATCTAAGGGCTCAATCCACTGAACAACCTACTGTTGCTACTCCGCAGGAGGTATCTGTTGAGGAGACGCCTGAGGAGTTCCTGCAACGCATGCTGCCAGGCGACAAGCATCCCGAGTTCCCCAGTAACGTCTACGAGTCCATCCCTCCTATCGAGAACTCCGCATCAGACTTTGTTCCGGTGCCCGATCGGTGGCGCATGTTCTACGCTGGCAAATGGTACGATCCGTACAATCAGAACGTCCTGAAGGGCGATATCCCTGTAGCGGGTGCGGCAGGTCATGAGTGGTTTACGGAGCTATCTCTCATCTCAGATACTCTCTTCGAGGCGCGACGTATCCCTGTGCCGGTTGGGTTTGCATCGACCAAGCGCGGAAATAGCAATAATGTGTTTGGGGATGGAGACCAAACAGCAGTAGTGCAGAACGTGGTGGCATCGTTCTCAGCGATACGCGGAAATACCTCGTTTAAGCCACCTGAGCTTGAGTTACGCGTCGCACCAGTTTTTAACTTTAACCACGTAGAGGTTTCAGAGGATGGTCTCGTAAAAGCAAATCCCGCTAACGGTGCTGTTCGAAACGACAATTTCTTGAGCTTCCAGGAGTTGTTTGCAGATATTCACCTCGCCAATCTCTCTGATCGGTACGATTTTATCTCTAGCCGCTCTGGTATTCAGCAGTTCAACGCTGATTTTCGTGGTTTTCTCTATAACGACAACTCACCCGGAGTGCGGCTCTTTGGTAACTACGACAACAACAAGACGCAGTTTAATGCAGCGTGGTTCTCGCGTCTCGATAAAGACGTTAATTCAGGTTTAAACACGCTCTTCACTGACCGGCATGAAGATGTATACGTCGCTAACGTGTATCGACAAGATGCGCTCGCGCTCGGTCATACAACGATGCTCAGTGTTGTTCATCGCGAAGATACCGCTGGTAGTTCAGGTGATAGATACGACCGGAATAATTTTCTTGTAAGACCAGCGCCTCTCGGTGACCAACGACCTAAGGATATCTACTCTACATACTTTGGGCTAGGCGGTGACGGCCATTTCGGACGCATCAATACAACTACGCAGCTCTACTATGTGACCGGCTCCGAAAGTCACAGTCAGATCGCTAATCGACAGGTTGATATTAACGCAGGAATGGCAGCTCAGGAGATCTCCTACGATATCGATTGGGTTCGTATCCGCACTTCGTTTTTGTGGGCGTCTGGAGATAGAGATCCCTTTGACGGCAAAGCTGAAGGTTTTGATGCGATCTTTGATAATCCAAACTTTGCTGGTGGTGATTTATCGTTCTGGCAGAGACAAGCTATTCCGTTTATCGGCGGAAGCGGTGGTGTGAACCTCGTTAGCCGAAACAGCCTGCTTCCAAATCTGCGGGCGGGGAAGGAATTGGGGCAATCTAGTTTCGTTAACCCCGGACTGCGTATGTATAATGTGGGTGTTGATTTTGAAATTTTGCCGGAGCTAAAGCTGATATCAAACGCGAGCTATCTGCAATTCGATCAAACAGCAACTATTGAGGCGCTACGCCAGGATGGCTCGATCAACCGCGATATCGGTTGGGATCTCTCGACGGGTCTGCTGTATCGGCCCTTTCTCAACAATAATGTCCAGTTACGGATGGGCGGAGCATGTCTGATACCAGCATCGGGGCAGAAGAATCTCTTCGGAGATAAAACCAATTACGACGCATTCACAAATGTGATCTTTCAGTATTAGGAATATGAAGTATTCACGTACACGAGTGCAGACAGGAAGAGTGGCAAACACGGTAGCAACCGGGCTCGCTATTAGTGGGCTGGCAGCTGCGTTTGTATCCTTTGTTTCATCGGTAAGGGCAGATGAGCCCTACGTAAATGTTATCAAGCCGGGCGGCACCAAAGCGGTGATGGAGGCAACGAGCACAGGGTGTCTCGATTGCCACACCCAGACCGATGCGCCGACTATGCATCAGAATCCTGCTGTTCATATCGGGTGTGCTCAGTGTCACGGAGGGGATCCAACCGTTCGTGCTAAGGGTTTTGAGAAGGGGCACGATAGTTACGAGCAAGCGAAAAAGCGAGCACATGTCCTTCCATCTCATCCAGAGAATTGGCCTACATCAGCTAATCCGAAACATTCGTACGCTGATCTCAACAAAGAGAGCGTTGAGTTCGTTCGTTTTATAAACCCAGGAGACCTTCGTGCGGCGCCTGAAGCGTGTGGCGGGTGTCACTCGCAGATCACAACAGCGGTAAAGAAGAGCCTCATGACAACATCGGCGATGTTGTGGGGCGGGGCTGCGTACAACAACGGAATCCTGCCGTATAAGCGGTATCTTCTAGGAGAGGGGCTTACACGGGATGGGCAGCCAGCAACTATTGTTCATGACGGGCGACCACTCACAGATGAGATGCGTGCGCGAGGTGCTCTTGAAAAGCTGCTCCCGATGCCGACATGGGAGGTTCTCCCTCCAGCGGATATCTTTCGCGTTTTCGAGCGCGGCGGGCTCTTTATAAAGAGTCAGTTTGCTGAGGTTGGTAACCCCAATCCGCTCGAAGATAGTGGCAAGCCCGATATCCGACAAAGTAATCGTGGACCCGGCACGGGCTCTCGCATAGCTGTTCCGGTGCTTAACATTCACAAGACTCGCCTTAATGACCCGCACTTAAGTTACCTTGGAACAAACGATCATCCGGGAGATTATCGAAGTAGTGGCTGTACCTCGTGCCACACGATATATGCGAATACACGCGACCCGCGCCACGCTGGTCCGTATGCGCAATTTGGTCACGAAGGGAAAACTCAGACCAAGGATCCGACTATTCCTAAAGATGAAGAGGGACACCCGCTCAAACACGTCTTCACGCGCTCGATTCCTACCAGTCAGTGTATGGTGTGCCATATGCACCAGCCAAATATGTTCGTGAACACCTACCTTGGGTTCACGATGTGGGATTATGAGAGCGATGCGCCCTTTATGTGGCCAGAGAAGCAGAAGTATCCAACTGACGAGGAGTACTACAAGTCGATGCAGCACAATCCAGAGGAGGCTGCTGCTCGCGGAAAGTGGACCGATATAGATTTCTTAAAGCGAGTGAGCGACCTAAATCCACAGCTCAACAACACTCAGTTCGCTGATTATCACGGCCACGGGTGGAACTTCCGAGCGGTGTTTAAGCGCGACCGTAAGGGGAATCTCCTCGATAAAGACGGCAAGCACGTAGCATTCAGCGACCCTGAGAAATTCAAGAAAGCCGTGCATCTGCAAGATATTCACGTCGATTTCGGGATGCAGTGTGTAGATTGTCACTTTGGTCAGGATTCGCATGGCGATGGGAATATCTACGGAGAGGTTGCGCAGGCTGTTGAGATAGGCTGCATTGATTGTCACGGCTCTCTTACGCAGAAGGCTACTTTAAAAACCTCTGGCCCAGCCGCTCCGAAAGATGGTGGGCACGACCTCACATTGAAGCGCACCCCGTGGGGTGAGCGGCAATTTATCTGGAAAGGGGATAGCCTCTATCAGCGCTCGCTTGTGACCGAGGGGCTTGAGTGGCGTGTTAAGCAGGTTAAGGACTCAGTTGATCCGAAGAATAAAGACTATAACGCTAAATCTGCCAACGCGAAGCTCGTTACCAAGATAGAAGACGGCAAGGATACTTATTCATTCGCTTCCGCTAAGCAGGGAACGGATCCCGCCTTCCAAGAGAAGTTAGCGCACCCAGAGAGTGATATGTCGTGTTTTGCTTGCCACAGCTCGTGGACTACAGCGTGCGGAGGGTGCCACTTGCCGATACAGGCTAACTGGAAGACCACCACGAACCACTACGAAGGGAAGGAGACCCGCAACTGGGCTTCGTATAATCCCCAGGTTGCACGTGATGAGATGTATCAGCTCGGCCGCCACGGTCCAGCGAAAGATGGCAAGATAGTGCCTGTGCGCTCATCAAGTGCGCTCGTGTTGAGTTCAACTGATGCAGCTCGGCAGAAGATCTATATTCAACAGCCACCAACATCAGCAGGGGGCTACAGCTCCCAGGCGTTTGCTCCGCACTTCCCACATACTGTGCGGACGAAAGAAACGAAGGGTTGCAAAGACTGTCACGTATCGAAAGAGAATGACAACAACGCGATTATGGCGCAGCTGCTGCTGCTTGGAACAAACTTCGTTAATTTCATGGGGTACTACACCTACGTTGCAGCAGGTGAAGAGGGTCTTGAAGCAGTGCAGGTAACGGAGTGGGATGAGCCGCAAGCGGTGATTGGAAGCTTCCTGCACCGGTACGCCTATCCTGATTACTACAAGGCTCACCAAGAGCGTAACCTTGAGCTTGAAGAGAGCCACAGGCATCACGGAGTGGACGGTGATACTCGGGTTGTTCAGATGCGCGGAGAGTACCTCTACACTGCTGCTGGGCCAGATGGATTCCGTGTGTACGATATCGCAAATATCGCCAATAAAGGCTTCTCTGAGCGAATCGTAACAAGCCCTGTGTCACCGTTTGGTCAAGATACTCATGTGCCGTCAAAGAATGCGACTGGGCTTGCGCTTCCAACGACTATGCCGGTTGCACCGTTTAAGGAGCAGTTGCCAGAGAATCTAGAGACCCCGATGCATCCGATCTATCACTACGCATTCATCTCTGATAGCGAAGAGGGTTTGATCGTAGTTAATGTTGATACGTTACAAGACGGTGAGCCGCGCAATAATTTCCTTGAGCGCGCGCTGACATGGAACGAAGGGGGTGTTCTCACAGGTGCTAGGAACATCTACCTTGCAGGGGCGCGAGCATTTATCGGAACGCCAGATAGCATCGTGGTGCTCGATCTAAGCGATCCACTCAAGCCGCGTGTTGAGGCATCCTGGTCTTCACGTCTTTCAACAGGTATCGCTGTTCAGTTCCGTTACGCATTTGTAACTGACGCGGATGGATTCCACGTAGTAGATCTCACCTTCCCAGATAAACCTCGTAAGGTTGAAGGTGCAGCGATCTCACTCCCTGATGCGCGTAGCGTTTACGTTGCTCGTAACTACGCCTACGTCGGAGGTGGGCGAGAGGGTGTCGTCATCATCGATGTTGAACGACCTGAACATCCCGCGGTGTACATGAAGTACTCAAGCGATGGGGCGATAAACGATACCCATGACGTAAAAGTTGCCACCACCAACGCAAGCCTAATCGGATACGTTGCTGATGGGGTAAATGGACTCGTTATCTTGCAGCTAACCGACCCTGAGCGGGTGCCTGGCTATTACGGATTTGCTCCGCAGGTTAAGCCGATGATTATCGCTCGCAAGCACACAGCAGGGCCTGCGCTCAACATCACCAAGCCTCTCGATAGAGATCGCGCAGTTGATGAGACCGGTCATCAGGTCAGCGTCTTTGGCCGGCTCGGTTCACGACCGTTTACGCTTGAGGAGATGCGGAAGATGTTCCTTACTAAGGGGGGTAAGGTGTGGACGGTGGGGGAGTAGCAGGCCCGATAGAACCATAGTGCCTGAGGTATCAGATTCTCAGATGAGCCTACGTACTTTTAGTGCATCCAAGGAAATAAACAAAAACGCCTCGCTAGCCAGCGATAGCCGGCAGCGAGACGCAGGAGAAAATTAGGATACTTAGCCGCTTATTTGCGGAGGAACAACGCCGAAATGCGGTTGCCTACCAGGGCTGCCTGATTGCGGCGGAGCAGGGTTGAATTGAGGTTGTGTACCTGAGCTGCCTAATTGAGGAGGAACACGGTTGAAATCAGGTTGCTTAGCCGAGCTAAGCGGGAGCACCGATTGGCAAGCTGTCTGCACCCACTCCAAGCTGCGAGAGAAGTTAGGGCTTAAAGCACTTCCTCGAGTGGCCATGATTTGTGCACTGATAGCTGCAAATTGGGCCTTAATCAGGGCAATATTTGAAGCGAGGCAGGTGGTCAAAGTGTTAGTTGAATTTGAACTCTCCTTGCCGCCGGCTGTGACTGCGGATGTTGTGAAATAGGACCACCCAATCCCAATGAAGCTGTGGATTCCAGAGCCGTCGTTGTTAACCTGGCGCACGTTGAGCGCCTTAACCTTAGGATCGTACTGAAGATAAACGTAGCCCCCTGGGAAAGATATGCTTTCAGAGAAAGCTGACCTTGGGTCTGGTCCAGCCGACTGAGCGGCTGATGATTCTACGAACGAAAATTGTGAAGAGAGCGCGAGTGCTCCAAAAAACAGCAACTTACCTAAGCTTCTCATCTTTATCCCCCGATTATAGTAGACGTAAGGTGGAGCTTCGGCTGGTTGATCGGGAAGCTTGAGAAATGAGGTTTAAAAAGTACGGATTGGGTGCTTATTGCCGTGCAGTTTCGTTGCGTAGGGCCAGTCGAATGTAAGCCGCGACATTCCGAGCAGATATGTTGGTGTGTCTTTTTGATGGGAAGCTTTGCTTCTTTGCTCAGCTATATACTGTTGAAGGGCCTAAAGTCAGATGCTCTCGCAGCCGCTCAGTAAGATCTTGTGCAATGAAATCCCATGACATCTCAGCAGCGCGAGTAATCGCGCGATGACTGAGGTGATTCCATGCAGCTTCGTTGTTCATTAATGCGATTGCACTTGCTACAAAGAGATCGTTGTACGCTGGTGATCCAGGGGGCTCAGAGATGAGAATTCCCGCATCGCCGACCGTTTCGGGGAGTGCGCCGCGGTGTGATGTTATCGGAACACAACCAGCGGCTATCGCTTCTATTGCGGTAATACAGCTCGTTTCATCAAACGTATTTGGGTAAGCCAGAATTCCAGAGCGCATAAACTCTCGAGCAAGCGTATCCTGGGTTACGTTACCGTGGAGATAGCAGCCTGGGGTACACCCAAGGGCTTTGAAAACGGGCGCAAACTCTCGCTGAATTTCATCAAATGAAGTGCCGGATTCTTCGTAGACCTTCATTCCGCTA
The DNA here is from genome assembly GCA_044235305.1 of Bdellovibrionota bacterium. GTDB lineage: Bacteria > Bdellovibrionota_C > UBA2361 > UBA2361 > OMII01 > OMII01. Next base: position 3,487 of record JBIIHY010000074.1, on the reverse strand, counting down.
AAGATATGAAGCTCTGCATCTTGATGCACTTTCCTTATGCGGGGAAAGATCTCAGGCAAGAGAGCAAGCCCCCGAAAAGGCGTGGAGGAGTAGATTAGTCGCTTTCGATTGCGGATTTCGGAACCACTAAAAAGTTCTTTGGCGAACCCGTTTCGGACGACCCATGTTTTAGACTCAGGAAAGCCTGAAGCCTCGCACAGCGTTTGAGCATGCCATGAGCTCACGCACCACAGTCCAGTGAGGGTGGTAGCGATGCGTCTGTCGCCAATTCCTAGGTGAGATGGTGACGTATGGGAATCTCCTGTCCACAGAAAGCACGAGCGGGCATCTATGTTGGATAAAGCGGGGCGTATTCCGCGAACAGAAACAAGGACATCAACTGATCCTATCTCGCCGATTGCCGAGAGCGGAAGGTATGCGGGTTTCGTCGGCGGAGCGTCTTGAGCTGAAGTGAAGACAAAAACGCTGTGACCCAACCGGTCCAAGGCTTCGGCGAGGCGAATTACCGCAGTCTCGGTGCCCCCAAGAGGGCGCTCCAGAAGCGTTTGGCCATGAAATGGTATGCAGCCGTCGGATGCAAAGATGATCCTCATAACAGGTTAGGATTCATGCTTGGCGATAAAAGACGCTTGTAGATAGTTTTCTAAGGAGACCTAGGGTGCTTGGTTCTAATTAATGGCTCATCGACGGAAGTAGTGGGTAGTAGCGGGCAGAGCTACGGCATAACCCGCTGAGTTTCCAGCTAAAACGAGGTTCTTACGTGCACCTGCTCTCTAGCGTTGTTTATAGCTATGTTGAGCGCGCGCGAGTTCATGTTTTCGGGTACGTTCACGTTCACATCCTCGTGCACGAGCATGTGCAGGTGCACGTTCACGGCCCGATATCATCTAAAAGCACCCACTAAAAACGTCGAAGACCCTAATTAATTAAGTGGTTATAGGGGGTTGTGACAGGTGAGGGCGAGTAAGCAACGGCAATAAACGATACTTGCTATGCTGACTTGTAGGGATGTAAATGGTATCAGCGAAAGGTATCAGTGATTAAACAAACTGAAGAGTTATTAGCATATGCACAGCGATGTACCGAGTGGGACGAGAGTTGTGGCGCTCATGACTGCTCCACGCTACGAATGCGTTTGGAGCCGCAGCGTCATTGACAACGCTTTAAAGATGGCTGGTATTCCACTAATCGTTTCGACGGGCGTTTTCTATGGCCAGTGTATGCAGCGTATGTTGGAGGATGCGCTTGCACAGGGAGTAGAGATAGCGGTCACAGTTGATTCAGATAGTTGTTTCAACGGACAGCATCTGCTCCGACTGCTTCGTGTATTGGTAAGCGATGACAAGTATGATGCAGTTGCAGCGATGCAACTGAAGCGGGGTAAGCAGCTTCCGCTTTTTACCATGGGTGGTCAAACAGAAGTTCAGTACACAGGCGAGCCGTTGGAAGTTACCTCAGCTCATTTTGGGCTAACAGCTATCAAGTTGGCCCGTCTGCGCGATGTGTCAAAACCTTGGTTTTTCTCCCGACCGGACGATGACGGGGGCTGGGGTCCAAAAAGAATTGACGACGATGTCTGGTTTTGGAAGCAGTTCCGAGATGCCGGAAGGAGGGTCTGGGTTGACGTCGAAACTCGGATTGGTCACATGGAAGAGATGATCGCCATGTATGACGAAAACTATAAGCCGGTTCACGTATATCCGGAGCAGTGGTTTAGTGAGTTTGGTGTCACCGCTCCCCGATAACAGTGGGTATCCCATCGCCGAGTAGTAAGGTAACGCTCGCCGTGCGGCGATAGACAATATCAGAACCCTTCATCGTTTTGAGTAGTCTATCGAGAAGCTCTTCCCAGTCAGGCTCTCTGTGCATCGGTTGCTCTTCTGCCTCAAGAGGACGGTGGGCCTCAAGATAGAGCTCGTTTTCCAGCCAGCCGACCTTGATCGGTTCATCTATTATCCGTACCTGTGTGCCGACCGAGGCACGTTGAAAGAGTATTTCGATATCCTCAGGATAGAGTCTGATGCAGCCGTGACTTACTCGCATTCCGATCCCAAAGGCGCGGCTCTCGTCTGTGCCGTGAATAAGGTAGCTTCTGATACCTAGTCGAAGAGCGAATCGTCCAAGAGGGTTCTCTGGATCCCCCCCTGGGATGTAGGGAGGAAGGATCTCCCCATCTGCGAGGTGTTCAGCCCGGATGCTTTTGGGGGGATTCCACGTAGGATCTCTCTCTTTTGAGCTTATCTTCGTTGTCCCAAGCGGAGTTCTCCAATCCATATCTCCGATGCTAACGGGGAACGTAAGCACGGTCGAACTCGTTGGGGGGTAGTAGTACAGCCTAAGCTCGGCGAGATTGAGGACGATCCCTTCTCGCGGTCCAGGTGGTAGGACGTAGATATTTGGGATGGTGATAGGGGTGTTCGTTCCTGGCAGCCAGCGATTAACCCCCGGATTGGCCAGAATTATCTGATCGTGCCCTAGGTCATATCTGCGGGCAACGTCGAGCAGGGTATCCTCACGATGAGCATGAGTTCGCTGAATCGACCCTACCACGCCGTCTCTGGGTGAATCCGGCAGAGGGAACTCCTCTGCCGTAGCAGCTCCTAGCTCCCGGAGTGCGATGCACATGAGAGCCAGAAGAATAGTTATGCCAGTGCTATTTCCGCATCGATCGCTTAAATCCACGGTTGAGCATCTCTTCCGTTCTTAGTGAGCGGTCGTTTGCTTCCTGGGCAAGCGACTTCGCGCTTTGTGCAGTAGAGAGCGCCTGATCGGCTCTGCGTTGAGCATCTCGGGCTTCGTTCTCGACCTTATTCACTTCCGAGTGTGTTGCACATCCGGTCATCAAGGCAGCGATGGCTGGAATAAAGAGATGAGAGAGGTGTTTCATAGGTAATGCTCCTTAAAAGAGAGTCATCAAGGTAGCACTGTATAGGTGGATTAGATCTGCGGCGTATCAGGTCCTATCACCTAAAAAGGGGGCTTTCACTCTCCGGTTGAGCTGGGTATTTTGAGGGGCGCCAGGTTATATGACGAAGTGTCATGTTTGATCTGGATCGTCGTAGATTTCAAAGAAAGGGAGCGCTAAAGATCCATGCGAGCTAAACTTGTTAATCAGATTATTCTTGCCGGCGCAACCTCAATGGCAGTGCTCTTAAGAGCAGACTACAGCGTGGCGGCCCCGCGTAACTGTCATGCTCGTGGTCTGGGGGGTGTGTACGCGAGCTGGACTAAGACAGCTGCCACTTCAGGTATCGGTAGTTTCGTTGTCGCTGCGCCAAATGTTGCGCGACTGCCCGATTTTACCTGGGAGGTGACAGGTAGTCCTCTTAGCGTGCAGGTTCAATCTGGCGAGCCTTTTCAGGGTGGTAACTCGATGAAGGGGATTTACGGACAAGCCGAGGGCGCGCAAAACCTTAATGTTCGAATAGAGGGCAATAATACCCCAGCGCGGCAGCCAATTCCTCATAACGCGGTAGTGACCATCGCA
>JBIIHY010000080.1:0-10187 GCA_044235305.1 Bdellovibrionota bacterium | reverse complement strand
TCACCCTGAGCGATACAGTAAGGGGGGATATCCTCAGTAACCATCGCCCCGCCGCCAATCATCGCCACATCACCGAGACGGACGAATTGGTGGATACCTGACAGACCACCTACCACAACCCCATTACCCACAGTGACGTGACCTGAGAGGCCAGCGCTGTTAGCAAAGATATTCCTATCCCCGACAACACAATCGTGCCCGACGTGGGTGTTAGCCATGAAAAGATTACGGCTTCCGATAGAGGTAACCATCCCTCCGCCTGCTGTTCCGGGCTGAAGAGTTACAAACTCACGGATCGTATTGTTATCGCCAATTCGAAGCTCGCTCGGTTCACCCTTGAATTTTAGATCCTGTGGGGCCGCTCCCACCGAGCAGAACTGAAAAAACGTGTTACCGGAACCCACGAAAGTGCGGCCCTCTAACACCACATGCGGACCAACCGTATTGTTCTCACCGAGAACAACATCCGGACCGATGATCGAATATGCTCCGACTGTTGTCCCTGCCCCTAGAGTGGCTTTAGGGTCTACTATGGCTGTTGCGTGAATCGACACCGACATCGAGAGAACCTATCTGTGCCCTACGCTGCTGCTGCGCTGATGGTTCCCGAGGCAACCACCTTACCGTCTACCAGAACCTCACCCTCCATAATCCAGAGCGGGTTGCGCTTCTTTACGCTGCGCATATGGATGTGAAGCGTGTCACCCGGAAGCACCTGTTTCTTCCACTTAAAGCTGTCAGCGCCAACCAGATAGAAGGTCTTCCCCTGAACAAGCTGCGCCTCGCTGTAGCGAGCGAATACTGCACACGCCTGCGCCATAGCCTCCATCATGAGCACCCCCGGCATAACGGGGTGGCCTGGGAAGTGACCCTGAAAGAACTGCTCGTTGGCAGTCACGTTCTTGATAGCTTTGATATAAGCTGAAGGCACAAGCTCTACCACACGGTCGATGAGTAGGAACGGATACCGGTGAGGGATCCACTTCGTAATCTCATTGATATCCATCTGAATTTTGCTCTGCTCTAGTGCTTGCTCAGAACTCATTCATCCCTCCTGTCACTCTCTTTCAACTATTTAACCCTGAATGGCACGCGCACCGACCTACAGCGCAACCTTCTGCTTATCGAGAAGCTGCACTACCTCAGATGTGATATCAATACCCTCAGAGTGAAAAATTACCGCCTGACGGTCTCTTTCAAACACGAAATCGTACTTACGCTCTGCGGCCAACTTCTCAACCACTGCTTTAACTTGCTGCACGACCCTACCGATCTCACGCTCATTATCCCTGGCTAGCTGCTCTTGGATGTCCTGATACGCGCGCTGAAGCTCGACCTGTTTCTTAGCTAACGCCTCACGTTTCTGCTCGAGCGCTGCCCCGGATAGGATACCGCTCTGCTTCTCTACGTCACCGCGCTGTTTTTCAAAGTCGCCCTTAAGCTGAGCGAGCTTGGCCTGACCCTTCTTAATTTCTGCTTCAAGGTTGTTGCGCGCAGCTTTTCCGCTAATCGAGTCGTTAATGACTCGCTGTGTATCCACGATGGCTATCGACTGGGCTGAGGCCGTACCAGCACTATACACCCCAAGCACAAGCGATAGTGCGAGCACCATGAACCAGTGCACTACGGCGAAGCTGCGCGATGAGACTAAACAGAGCTTGCGGGTGTTATTCACGGCCAACTACCTTCTGATTAAGACACAAAAGAAGGCCAGAAGCTTACCCCTCATCCCGCAAGATGACAAGGGAGGGGGCTCTGCCGCAGAGGGTGTGGCTACCACCTAGTGCAACTGCCCCTTGAAGCGGGCGCTGCGCACACGGCCGCGGCCAGTGCGCTTTGCAGGGACGTCTTGCTCTTCTGAAACGACCTTACGCAAGGACCGCTTGAGGGCCACAAGCGCCTCCGGAAGAAGCATCGGCGCAAACTCGTTTGACCATACTGGCTGCTCGCTACCAGTCTGTACCCCAGCAAGCACTGCATGGTCCCGCACAGCGCCTTCTAGCCAGGTATGCGCTACCTCGGCCCACATAACCTGCTTAGGCATCTCGCTCTCGCCCTTAGAGCGCAGCGACGCTGAGAGCGCCAGATAGTACTTAATCTTCCAGGAGATGGTTATATCATTCTCTTTTTCAAAATAATCGAGCGCGCGCTGCATAGAGGAGAAAACCTCGTCCCACAGACCTGCCCCCTGCTTCTTAGCCACTTCAAGCAGGGCAACTCCAGAGCATGCATCTACCAGAGCAACGTTACGGAATTGCTCTCCACTCGCGTATAGCCTGCGCGCCTCTCCTAGCCGTTTTACACATCCAACAGAGTCGCCACTGAGTGCTAAAAGCTCCGCCCGTAACTGCTCAGCCCGAGCACGCAAAGAGAGCACTTCGTGCGGCACACACACTTTCCCTAAAACGTCATCGAGGACTCGCACAAGGGTAGAGCAGTTGTCCTGCCTTTCGGCGAGTGCTTTAGGATCGGCTTTCTCCGAGCCGCTTTTACTCGTAGCCAAAAGAAGCAATTCGGACTGAATAGTAGAGATAAAAAGCTCCGCCGCGACGGAGAAGTTGCGCGTCCTCACAGCACTAAGAGCCCCTGTTCGGTAGTAAGACGCTGCACTTCTCCAATTTCCGGCTCCAGCAAGACATCCAGCGAGCCGAGCGTAGGCCTCGTGCTCAAGGCTCACAACGCCGCTTGAACGGGCGGCAGTCAGACATTTCCGTGCAAGCCGTTCGCCCGCCTTGAAGCTACCTGCCACTTGGAGAGCAGAGACAACCGGTAATCCAAACGCAGTCAATGCTAGGTCAGACGAGAGGATGGTCGAGAGACGCCGCAGTAGCGCCTTCGCTGAAACGAAATCACCGGTCACAACGTGCGTTTGAAAAAGACCTAGTAGGGTAGATACAAGTACATAGAGCGAGCCCCCCTGTTCAGCGAGCGCCTGGCTTGAGGTAAAGAACCGTTGTGCGCGCGCGTGATGCTCGATTGAGAGGCTAGCCCCAGCAAGAGCCAAAGCCGCCTCTGCGGCGGCTGCAATGTGTCCATGGTGCTCAAAGACTGCGTAGGCGTGCTCCAGGGTTGCACGGTTACGATTATCCGGGGCGAGCCTTGCAATCGTAAGCTCAGCGAGTGCACGCGAGACCTCCCCAAGCCCTGCAACGTCCGCGCGCAATCTACGCTCGATAAATTCGTTACCCCCTGCCTCAGAAATGGAGCACTCAATATGGTAACGGAAGCGCGCAAGGTCACAGCGCATATCGTCTGTTACTCCCTGACAGTTACCACCCGAATCACCACCAACCTGCCCCCCAAGCTGTTGCTCAGGGTTCACTAATGAAACTAACTGGCTTAGCAGCCCACGGGCGGCCAAGAGCTCTGGGTTATGAGCGTAAACGTAGGTCCTTATCAGCTCCAGCCCTGCAAGCAGCGCGAGCTGCGGCTTTCCAGCTTCAAGTGCCGTACGGTATTGAGCTTCAAGCAGAGAGCGAGCAGTAAGAATCTCTGACTCGGGAAGTGCACGCATTGCAACGCCAATCCCAAGGGCTCGTGCCCGCACGAGCGCGATGCGGAGACGGTCTGCATGCGAATGGCCAAGCAGAGTGATCTGATGGGATATTGTATCGATGGCGCTTAAGTTAGACTGTAACTCGCCATCAATAGCTATCGAACAGAGCGCCTTGTAGGCGACGAAGAGGCGTTGCCGCTCATCATCTCCCAGAAGCCCGCAGATATAATCCGCAAGCTGACGCGCGACTTTAAATTGGCCAGCGTCGACTAACAACTCGATCGCTTCGACTACGTTCCACGTGCGCGACAAGCCAGATTCGGGGTTACGCACACCCTCCAACAGCTCACGCAGATTTTCTCGCACCAAGGCGGGTTGCTCCCGCTCAGCCGGTGCAGCACTGGCACCACTCATGCAGCACCCCGAAGGTTTTTTTGAGGGCACTTAACGGGCGTATCTTGAAACGCTTCAACTGTATCACACAACGTGAATGTCTCGGCTTCGCCACTATGTTCAGAAATATCAACCAGCCACGCCGTCGGAGCCATACCAGCAAGACTTGCAAGCTCTTCACGCACAAAGTGTCCCGCACGGTGTGTAGACACAACCAAGAGAGGGGATCGCAGCCTGTGCAGATAGGACTTCACGTTAAAGCCACTTGACCCCAAGCGCAGCGGCAGACCAAAAGGGAGCTTTGATTCAATTGCGTCAACGATCCGCTCCCACCGTGTCGGGTGCGGTCGCCCAGTTGCATCAAGTACAACGAGGGAGCGCACAAACTTAGGGTCGGACAGGGCCAGATTTTGAGCTAGCGTTGCACCCGCTGCACAACCTATCAGACTCGCCTGACGAACACCCAAGTTCTGCAGAACATCTCCGAGGCTAGTGCTGAGGGCACTCCACGATTCAACTGTGATCGGGCTTGATGTTACAAGCACCGCACGTGCGCGCACGGAAAGTCGCTCAGTTACTGCTAATGCGAGGTCGCTGTAGTGGGCGTCGTCTACGATGACTACGAACGTACGTCCCGTACCAACATCACGTTGAACAGTTACCCCTTGCACCGGAAATTGAATCGAAGAATGTGTGTTCATTGCAAATCGAGCACCACGGTATCGGAAGCTTCACTCTTAGTCTACCGTGCATATACACCCATTTTTAAGCGGTGTAAGTAGTTGGAGATGCGTTATTTTTAAACGGTGAGGCGATTTGCTCAAGAAACTAGATTGTGGGATCGTGTGAACACAAGCTATGGCAACAAAAGCCCTCAAACTCTCACCTGGTCCGTTCGAGCTTCCCCTTTCCAAGGAGGGGGACGTCGCGTCTGACAGCGATGTAGAGCGGCGCTTAGATTGCTGCCACTACGAAGAATGTCTAGGCCTTGCAGCAGCACTCAACTGGGACGATTTCTCTTGTGCCGGTTGTTGCGAGGAGGTTAACCGTTCCCTTGTGTGGCGAGCGCATGTAAGTGCAAAGCGCGACGCTATCGTGAACGCTCTATGTGCGCTGCCGCGGCTGATCTCAGTTAAACAATCTTAATGCGTTGTGACTTAGCGCTTCTCGGTCCCGCCCTCTCCTGGCCGCTTCTCGAGTAACCACAAACCTCCTCCGATCAGCGCTAAGAGGTACGACTTTGCTCGCAGCACTATTCCAACTGAGATGGCCTGCGCGTCAGTTGCTCCAACCGCAACCAAGAAGAAGAGAAATGCACCCTCTTGTATTCCTAGACCCTGGGGAGAGATCGGTATCGCTCCTATAAGCAGGATAAGCGGCACGACGACCAAGAGGTCAACCCACGGGATATCGATCCACCCGACAGCGAAACCTACCGCACCGGTATTCACGATTGTTAAGAGGTGAAACAAGAGAGAGAGCCCTGCTGCTTTTGCAAGTACCTGGGGTCGGCTGAGCCCAAGTTTCATACCGGCCTCAACCCGCTCAGTAATAGCGGTCATCCGTTCTGGTGCGCCGATGCGGCGCGCGACACGTGAGGACCACCCAAAAAATACAACGAGAGAAGCAACCAGGGTCCCAATACCAACCAGCAGCACCGCCATCCGAATAGCGGGCGTTACAGCAGGAGAAAACGGAAGCCCCGCTAGCGCCATCGCAACCATCGCAACGAGACCCGTGTAGCGCTCTAAGAAGGTAGCTGAGAAAGCTTTTGCCTTATCGCCTCCCTTACCTGCTGCCACAGTGCGCGCAATGTCGCCTCCCACGTACGAGGGTACAAGCAGGTTCACAAAGTAGCCGAGGAGATACAGTCGCATCAGGCGCCCAATCCCTGTATCGTTCCCCAGCTCTCGCAAAAAGAGGCTCCATTTAAGCGCACTTACAAAAACGAGGACGAAACTCAGTAGGAGAATAAGGAGAACATCCTGGAACGACACCTGAGTAAGCGACTGCAAAACGCTTCCCACGTCGACGACAAACACAAGCAGGAGCACAACCGCTATACCAGCGGCATACCTAAGAAGCGGAGAGCGTAAGACTTCTTTAACGAACGGGTTCATAGAGATACAGCTCTGCAATCGACCAGTCGAATACGGGGTCGCTCGTGGTCTGCGTTAAAATGATCGCCTTGATAGCCTCGCTCGGCCAGTAGAGGCTTATTCCACGGTTCTCCCTTAAATAGAAACTTACCTTGGCATAGCCAATCTCACTGAGCACAGTGCGCCGGCTCCCGTTTGCTCTTTCAACCTCAATCCGTAAACCACGAGGATAATCGTGGAGAAACCCGGCTAGGTCGTAACTTAATCCGGCAACTTTCCGGGGCTTTGCAAAATCGATCCTAAAGCTTTGCCCTGGTGACTGGTGAACCCCCGTTCCCCAACGAGTACTCGGGTCTCCATCGAGTGCCGCTTTTGGATCACGAGAGCCGACGGCAGAGAGCCGCACACCAGCCCACGGGTTGGGCATAGGTCGACTAGCTTCGCCCTCAGTAATCGCATGAAATAGCACATATCCACTAACTGGAAATTCCTTGAAGGTGTACCCGAGGGTTTTCAGCACGTCGCGCACTACGGCTGCCTCTGCTGGAACTGCTACTATCGGAATCCGGTTGTAACTCGACGGCTCTCCGCCCTCCTCGTACTGCGGGAGGCGCACCTGATTTGGAGCGCCAAATATCGAAAAGGTAATTCGTTCACCGGTCTCAAAAGCGAGACGATATCCGATCCAGTAATTTGTTCGAACCTTAGTTATTCCAAGGTCGGAGAGCGCGTGAATAAGCTCACTGTGATCTCGTGATACGCGCTGCCCTTTGAATACAACTGGCTCTCCAGGTACGGCTCTACCGCCTGCGTATGCCGATGCCAGGTTAAGGAGCACAAGGAGGCTCACGAGTGCCCAAGCTATTTGCGGCCTGCGGGTTGAAAGCTTAGCGACTACAAAACCACACACAAGAAAGAGTGGAACGTACAGCGGCAGCAGGTACCGCGGTGCCTGCACCAACCATCCGTAGGTACTCACCACAAATATCGCACAACTAAATAAGATAATGAGGGGAGCAATCTCAATCGGTCGGGCCCAGTCCACCCGCCCCCGCAGAAGCTCTCCCCACTCCGATGACCGCGCCAGAAAAAACGCAAAAAAGATTGCACCGTAGAGGGTGTAAGCAGCCGCTATTGAGAACGGGAAAGCTGATTCAACCTCCCAAAAATGAACAGCACCTAAGAGCACCGGCAGGGCCGTTGAGAATAGTCCCTGTGTATGCTTCAACACCTGCTCGGCTGAAGCTGAGCCGTACATACCGAACGACGCAAACTCATTCTGCAGATTATAAATCCAGAATGGTACGCTACCAATAAAAAACGAAACCGTGCCGGCAACTACCACTGATGCAAAACGACCAATAGAAAGCGCCCTCTTTAAAAGTCCCTGAATGACATAGAGAGCAGTAAAGATACCTAGTGGGCCGATAAAGTAGAGGATCTGGTTGTTAGTCCAGAAACCAACGCCGAGCACCGCACCAAGTAAACTCGGGTACACCAGACGGTACGAACCCCCTCGCCACCACTTAAGTGCAATCAGTAACGACAAGGCCCCAAGGAGGAGTATCTCAATAAAACCACCGCGCGCCTTAACGCTCCACACCACAAGCCCTACGGGAGGTATGCTCGTTAAAAGCGCTGCCACAAGCCCTGCAACTCGCCCGCCCAGGATTCTTCCCACAGCGTACATAACAGGAATCAGGAGCAGTGCGCATATGAGCGGTGCTGTCTGAAGCGCAATCGACGATGGACCGAAGATACCGAAGAGACCGGCCACCATAAGCGCCTCAAGCGACCCCATGTAGTGTTGCCCGTAGTAGAATATTGGTATCTCCCGGCCTTCGACTATGTGTCGCGCCATCAAGCCAACAATCGCTTCGTCTGCATCAATAGCAAAAGAAGCAGCGCGCATGAAATCTAGTCTAACCAGTGCACCTAGTACGATGAACAGAGCAAGGAGGACAAAATCTACTCGCCTAGCTCTTGGAGACTCTGCTCTCTGACTACTGGCCGCGGAATCGCCCTGCTCTTTAGCTAGGTGTTCTTTTCTATTTGACATAACTGCTACTGCCATCAGAACACTCGCGATGAAATGTGAGAGTAACTCCCTCGTGCGTCACGCTGCACACCCTCGTCCGCAAGCCCAAGCAGAGAGGCAGCGTATCGATAGGCATCACGGGTTAGTTCACCGGTCCTTGACCATGTAAAGCCACACGCCCGTTCATATCCTGCCACCGAGAGTTTACTGCGCAGTGCGCTGTCTGAGAGCGCACTCGCTAATGCCCTAGCCCCAAGCTCAATCGAGGTTGGATCGAAAAGAATACCCGTGTCTCCGACAACTTCAGGCATGGATGAGGTGTTGGAGCACACAACCGGCACGCCAGCAGCCATCGCTTCGAGACAAGGCAGGCCAAATCCTTCGTAGAGACTTGGGAAAAGAAACGCTGCGCTGATAGAGTATAACGCCTTTAGATCAGTATCAGACACATATCCAAGAGAGAACGCATCACTTTCCATCTCAAACTCGCGCAACGCTGAGGCGAGAGCCTCTTGCTCGCGCGGAGAAGAGACCCTACCGGCCATAACGAGTATCGGCTGCTCGTCGCGCCCTGCGCTTGAATTACTCATGACACGCTGCACAATCCCAACCAACGAACGGATATTTTTACGCTCATCGTGTCCACCAACGTACAGTACGATTGGGCGTGCAGCGGGGAGGCCTAAGCGGTTGCGCAGCGCCACTCCGTGCGGGTCGACCGTGCGCATACTGAACACTTCTAAGAACGAGGGGTCTACGCCAAGAGGCGTCACCCTAATCCGCTCAGGGGGTACACCGAGGATCGATGTCAAGTCTCGCGCAGTACACTCACTAATAGCTAAACAGAGTGTGGCGCGCCGAATCCCTTGTAGCTCCAGCCAGCGCGCAAAGTGAAAGCGCCAGGAGGGTCGGTGAGCGCGATAGAGGTCCTTGAGGATTAGTGGAATCAGATCAAGAACGGTTAGTACGTATGGCTTTGTACTCCACGCTGGTGCATCCATGTGGGCTGGAAAATGCAAGAACGAGAAGCTTTTCATCTCGCCTACGCCCAATTTAAGTGGATAGAGAAGTTGCTGTCTTACTGTGGTCTTACCGCAGGGAAGCAGATCTACAGCGCGAGCACAGACGCCGTCGGACACCACTCGAGTGTGATCGAAGGTGCCAACTTCTACATCGCTTCCCGGCGACTCTTGGAAGAAACGATTAAGCTCTGACACGTAACGGCCTATCCCACGCTGCGCGTGAGATTTGAAGGCGGGATCAAGACCGCTTACATCGAGTCCAACGTAGGTCACACAGCCCTCCCAACCACCTGCTGAACGGGTTTTGCAGGGATGTTGCTAACGAGCGTTTGAACGCGAGAAACGAAGCGCTCATACGAGAATTCTTTGACGCGCGCCTGTCCACGCGCAACTACCTGCCGCCTAAGCTCAGTGTCACTCCCAAGCTCATGGAGGAGCTGCCCGATGTGGGCGTGTTTCTTCTCAGACACCACGACACCGGCGCTACCGAGCGTCTGCGGTACAGCGCCAGCAGCGAAACCAACCACAGGTAATCCAAAATTCATCGCTTCAATCAGTGGAAGGCAGAAGCCCTCATGCTCGCTCATGCACACGTACACCGAGCACGCCTCGTAAAGCGAACGCACCTCTTCATCAGCGAGACATCCTGCGAACTCAACCTTATCTTCAAGACCAAGCCCTGCTACAAGCCGCCGCAACGAGAATGAATAAAGCTCAGTGTCAGTATCGATACCCACCAACCACAAACGGCTATTCTTTTCGATATACCGATGCAAAAAGTAAAACGATTTAATGATATCCTCGATGCACTTATTCGGCGCGATGCGACCAACGTGCAGAACGTGCAGCTCAGGGGTGCCCTTCACAAGCGAGAAGATCCCCTCGTTCCGAGGAGCGTCCCAACGCTCAGGGTCAACGCACAGATCAAGCACCGCGGCATTAAAACCTAAAGCTCTCAGCTCACTAGCGTTAAACTCAGAGTCTGCCCACAGCACATCTGAGAGTCGACACAGTGCGGGCAGCTCTTCCAATCCGCGCTCAATGTCCTGTGCAACGCGGCTATTTATCCCCGCGTACCATCGAGCCGGGGTAACGTTGTGGTAAATCAAGATCCGAGCCCCAGACCGCCACTCAGAGTA
>JBIIHY010000073.1:0-10802 GCA_044235305.1 Bdellovibrionota bacterium | reverse complement strand
GACAGATCGACGCTCCCACCACGTTACACACAGCAAGGGTCAGCGACTTACCCTTTACACACTCCAGGGCTCCTAGCGTATCAAGGGTTTCTCCAGACTGAGACACCGCCACTACGAGCGTGTGCTCATCGGTTAGAGCTGTTCGGTAGCGAAACTCCGATGCGTAATCCACTTCGCACGGAATTCCAGCGAAGGCCTCAATCAGAAACCTCCCCTCAAGACAGGCGTGCCATGCTGTGCCGCAGGCAACAAGAACTACCCGCTTTATAGAGCTGGCGCGATCCGCTAATGCAGCAAGCTCAGGCAAGCAGATCTCTCCAGAGCCCTCAACGTAACGTCCCCGCAAGGTGTCGCTTAACACGGCTGATTGATCGTAGATCTCCTTAAGCATGAAGTGCTTAAAGCCCCCTTTCTGAGCCGTAATAGGATCCCATGAAACACGCTCTTCAGGGCGCGAGACAGGAGTTCCACGGTTCTCAATTTTAATCCCATCAGCGCTAACTTCAGCTAGATCACCATCCTCAAGCACGATGATGCGCCTGGTGTGAGGAAGGATCGCTGGGATATCGCTAGCCACAAAGTTTTCACCATCCCCAAGACCAAGGATTATCGGTGTTGAGTTCTTAGCAACAAGGATTCGGTCGGGGTGCTTTGCATCGATTGCAAGAAAGGCGTAGCTTCCGCGGATCTGAGCACACATCTCACGCATCGCCTCAAGGGGAGCCTTCCCCTGCTCTAACAATTCGTTAAGCAGGTGGGCTGCAACCTCAGTATCGGTCTCACTCTTAAACACTCTGCCCTTAGCTTCAAGGCTGCGCCGCAACTCCAGGTAGTTTTCAATAATTCCGTTGTGAATAAGGCTTACGCGACCGGCAGAGTGCGGATGAGCGTTTGTTTCAGTGGGGCGACCGTGGGTGGCCCAGCGGGTGTGCCCAATACCGACTGTAGCATCGGCGGGTATCGTCTGCTGCTCTAACGCCTTACGTAACTCTCGTAGCTTACCTGTGGCGCGAATAATCTGGACTCCCGCCGCCGAACATACGGCAACTCCTGAAGAGTCGTAGCCTCGGTATTCAAGGGATTGCAAGCCATCGACTAGGATTGGGAGAGCGCTTTGATTTCCAACGTAACCAACAATTCCACACATATCAGAACGAAACCTCAACCTCTGCTAGATCATATCCAACACCAAGCGCACGCGGCCATGATGGAACCACCCTGCACAATAGTGTCCACCTTTATCAACTTTTGCACACCGGCAACCACTACACTATGAGATACCTCAGAAACAACGCTCTGTCGACCGCACTCTGTGCCCTGGCCTGGCTACTACCCGTCCCTTCAGATAGCCAACCCCTCGGCCGCCCCTCCTCCGCACTCGCCGAAACACTCGCAGCGATTCCAGGCGTGGTTGGTTTTGGGTCAACTACTATCGGAGGAAGCGGTAGACATCGCTCCCCCGCAGCAACCCGAGTAGTGCGTGTCCGAAGCCTGGCGGACTCTGGCCGGGGAACACTGCGCGCGTGCCTGAACATGCGCACTCCCCGAACCTGCGTTTTTGACGTCAGCGGTGAAATACGGCTACGCACCATGCTAACCATACGTTCTCCCTTTATAACGGTAGCTGGCCAAACGGCTCCCTCGCCCGGCATCACCATCACCAATGGTGGCATCAAAATTCAGACCCATAATGTGGTCATTCAACACCTCGCCATCCGTCCAGGCGATTCACGCAACGGGCCTAAAGCGATAGATCGCGATGCGGTCTCAATCGGCGTTGCCGCCCCGCGCTCTGCTCACCACGTTGTCCTCGATCACCTCTCCCTTACCTGGGCCGTCGACGAGAATGCCTCTACCTGGTCTCCAACAACACACCACGTCACAATCTCTAACTCGTTAATCGCCGAGGGGCTTCAGAACTCTATCCACCCTAAAGGACCGCACAGCAAGGGATTGCTCATAGGAAACGGATCGCGCTTCATCACAGTTGCCTTAAATGCGCTTCTCTTTAATGACGAGCGCAACCCGTACCTGAAACCAGGAAGCTCCACTGAATTCGTGAACAACTTTGTTTATGGATGGGGAAGCAAGGGCGGTTGGTCGCTATGTAATCTCTCAGATAACGACGGGAACAACGAAGGTCTACAGCTATCGTTTATGGGGAATATGTATACACCCGGACCTGAAAGCGCGTGTAGCGCTTTACTCTATGCAAAACCACTTGCTACTGGCTCGCTCGTATTTGAAAGCGGCAATGTCTGGGGTGGTCCACCTGCAGCCCGAGCGGCAGTGGCGAATTTTCCTACCTCGCTACTCTCCTTCACGCGCCCGACAGAAACCGTCAGCGGCCGACCTATCATGACAGCCGCAGCAGCTCAGGCTAACATCCTAGCTCGCGTAGGAAGCCGCCCAGCAGAACGCTCACCTATCGACCAACGTATTTTGACATCTGCTACAACCGGCCAGGGAACCTTAAAGGATTGCATACGAGGGTGCCTCCGGAATACCTCTCCTACGCTGCGCTACAGCAGCAGGAGACGAGCCTTTAGGATACCGCGTTTTCCGATGCGCCAGGCTCAACCCGGCGGGTACACAGCTCTTGAGCGCGCTCTGCACCGCAGAGCAGCGCAGCTTGAGTTGTAGGCAAGCGCAGCAAAGCCGCTCCTACTGCGCCTTGAACCATTCGTAAAAACGGTGCATGCCGTCTCGGAATGAGGTGGCAGGATTGTACCCAAGCATGCGTTTGGCTTTCTCAACGTCAGCATTTGTGAGATCGACATCTCCTGGCTGCTGCGGGTGGTTGTCTATTAGCAGCGTACGCCCAGTAACAGCTTCAATGGTAGCGATAGCTTCATTAAGGGAAACAGTCGACGAGTTGCCGAGATTAAAGATCTCGTAGCCGGTTTGCGTATCGATTGCGCCGATAAACCCCGCAACGAAGTCATCAATAAAGGTGTAGTCACGCCGCGTTTCACCGTTACCAAATTTCTTAATTGGCTTCCCCGAAAGAGCACTCGAGAGGAAGATCCACGGAGCCATATCTGGACGACCTCGTGGCCCATACACCGTGAAGGGGCGCACAACGTTGATGTTCATCTTATAGAGCTGATGGTAGGTGTAGCTAAGGACCTCAGTTGCTTTCTTACTCGCCGCGTAGGGAGAGATCGGTCTATCGGTAGCCGAATCATCCTCGCGGAACGGGATGCGCGTGGAGTTGCCGTACACAGAAGAGGATGATGTTACAACCGTATTGGCTACCGGATAGTGCCTAGCTGCCTCAAGGAGCGTTAAGGTTCCTCGAACGTTTGCATCTTCATAGATAAACGGGTCTTCAATTGAGGGGCGTACACCAGCCCGCGCGGCGAGGTGCGCAATATGAGTAACCTCACCTGTGCGGAATACACGCTCAAGCAGCGGACGGTCGCAGATATCCCCGCGCACCAACTCGAATGAAGGGAAACCTGTCAGCGAGGCGACGTTGCGTTCTTTATTTGCAACAGAGTAGTAGTCGTTGAAATTATCGATTCCGATCACAGCATCCCCACGCCGCAGCAACTGCTCGGCAACGTGAGATCCTATAAAACCAGCAACCCCGGTAACCAAAACTTTTTTCATGTCGATACTTCTCTCATTAATCACCGCCCAGTCGCCATAGTGTGCGGCGAAATAGGGCGTAATGCAATCCATAGCTCGCTTAGAAGCTTTGAAGGCCCCCATACTACCCCTCACAGCCTGAACCAGAGAGTGATCACCCTCAGACATGCCGAGCCCCTCGTTAGGGAAATATAGCGGGCATGCAACACCTTACACGACCATCCCCCTACTATCGGCTGCGGCTCAGTGCTGTGCTGATAATTCTTCTCTGCCTTACAAGCTGCCTACGGTATACCCCGTCGCGTTCGGAGCTTGAAGAGCGTTACAGCACAAGTTCAAAAGCGTCGCTAGACTTAGGCGGAGAGATAGAGTTCGCAGCATATGAACATACCCTTCAGACCCGTCTTCACAAGCTAATCGAAGAACGGATGCACCTCCTGAACGGCTCCGCGGCAAACCTCTCTGGGTATGGCGTCGGGGCGGGAGATGTCCTGCACGTGCAGGTTTTTGGATTTGGCGATCTTCAGAGTGATGCCGAGGTTTCTCCTGCTGGCTCGGTGTCCCTCCCCTTAGTGGGTGAATTCACGGTTGCCGGACTCGATCTTCCCGCCGTGCGAAAAAAGATATCATCTGAATACTCACGCTTTATACGCTCCCCGCAGGTTGAGGTTTCCCTTAAATCCTACTCTGCAAGTAGGGTCTCAATTATTGGCGAGGTGGCAAAACCCGGGATGTACCCCCTCAAGCGGAAGGGTCAACTGCTAACCGAGCTACTCTCTGAAGCAGGAGGCAGAACTCAGGTCGCAAGCAATCGACTGATCCTACTACCCGCGCAGACAATCAATGCCCCCCTGGAGCGACCTCACGACCTACACACTCCAAGGATTACACTTGCCTCTACGCAGCAACCAAACGTGTACGGTGTTGAGATTGAAATTGAGTCTCTGCTTGGGTCATTGGACCAGCAACCCCTGCTGGTCCCACTCCTCCCCGGTGATACAGTGGTCGTACCGGAGGCCGGTAACTACGACGTCGACGGCGAAGTTGCAAAACCAGGCTCGTACAAACTTGCAACCCGCACCTCAGTGATGAGTGCGATTGCAGCAGCTGGAGGATTTACCTATGCAGCCAGCGTCAATCAGGTTGAAGTGATTCGAGATATCGGCGGTGGCCGCAAGGCGCTTGTCACCCTCGACCTTGAAGAGGTAGGGCTGCGTGGTGGTCGCGATATACGCCTACGAAACGGCGATATCGTTCGAGTTCCCAGCGAACCAAACAGATTCTTCAGACAGCAGGTCGTTGAGACAATTAACGGACTCTTTAACGGAGTCGGTGTTAACCAGCGAGTCAACTAATTACCTAAGTATTATCGTACCCACATCTCGGATAAACCCGTATGAGCATCGACCGTTTCTCACCCAACTCCGAACAATCTCTCCTTCCGTCCTCCCATCACGAGAGACACCTCGCGTCATGGTCTGCACCTGACCACCTACCACCACTTGAAGACGACGAAACCAGGTCACTACATGAGATATACGCTGTTCTGCGAAAGAGAATCAGTGTCATCATCTGTACTACCGCTCTCTGTAGTGCGATTGCTTTCATCTACGGTATCGTGACGCCGAATGTGTATACCGCTCAAACCACCCTTGAGATGCGCGGATATGCCCCTCTGCTTGCAACTTCTCAATCTGAAACACTCTTCGGAAATGACACTCGACGTATCGAATATCAGAAAACAACGGTAGCCAAACTCAAACTGGAGGGGCTTGCAGACCAGGTTCTCACGCAGGATTCAATAGCCCAGGAACTAAGTGAATACTGGGACTCAAGACTTTCCCCGGTAGGTGTTGCACTCGCGTCGGTCAGTGAGATCGTGGGACACTCTGAGCCTGACTCCCTCGTCGCGCAGCATGACTCCTACTATCTACACAAAACATCAGCCATTCGCAGGTATCTTGACATCATCGACGTTACGCCGCTTCATGAAACCAATTTAGTCACTATTTCCGCCAGTACATCTCGGCCAGAGCTATCGCAGAAGATCGCCAATGCGCATGCCCGTTCATTTATCACCCACCTGCAGCGCGAGCGCCAGAATGCGCTAAATGCGAACCTGCAGCTCCTACAGCGGCAAGCAAGTGAACTAAAGGGTAGAGTTGCGCTCGCCGAGGGAACTCTGGCGGAATATGCAGCCGAGCACAAACTACTCACAGCAACAGATCAGTCCGGATCTACTATTAACCTAAAGCAAATTGAATCTCTCGGCACACTACTCGCAGAGACAACTGGAAAGCGGATAAAATCCGAAGCAATCCGCAACGAGGCGCTCTCTAAGAAGCCTGGGGAGTTTTCCGTTTCAGACAATGAAGTAACTCGACAGCTGCAGATAACGCTCAATCAGGCTGAGGGTGAGTACGCAACCCTTGGAAGCAAGGTTACAACTGCCTTTCCAGCGATGCTTGAATTGCGCGCCAAAATTGGCTCGCTTCGCAAGGCCATCCTCGAAGAACGGAAGCGCTCGCTACGAGAGATAGAGAGCGTTTTCCAAAGTGACAAAGAGGCCGAACGCCGCCTGCGAGATCAGATAGAAGCTGAACGCTCTGCTGCTCAGCAGATGTCTCAGAAGCTCATTCAGTACAATGTACTCAGTAAAGAGGCCTCATCGCTGCGGGATCTCTACCAGACAGTGCTCAAGCAGGCAAAAGAGATAGAAATAAGCTCCTCTGTAACCCCGAGCAACGTTTTTATATCAGATTTTGCATCGCTACCCACCTCCCCGAGCGCGCCAAAGCGTGGGCTCATTCTTGTCCTCTTCTCGATAGTGGGTCTTGGCCTTGGGTCGCTTGTAGCGCTCATTATCGAATCACTCGATACAACCATTCGCTCGCCCCACGAGGCTCAGAAAGATTTAGATCTACCTCTGTTAGGTGCAGTACCTGGTTTTGCAGAGCTCGCCCCTTTTTCCTCAAAGCCCCACCCTCCAAAACCGACGGATCAGCTTCTTGCTCTACCTGCTGCACAGACCAGCTCTGACGCAGGACCCTCATCTCAACCGCCAACAGGTGCATCTAAGCCCCACGCACTTCTCTCCGCCAACTCGGGGGTTGTTGAGGCTCTTAAGACTATTCGTGCGGGGATTCTTCTGTCTTCAGCCGATCGGCCGCCCCGTATCATGATGGTGTCAAGCGCCGTTGCTGGCGAGGGCAAAACGACAATCCTCTCAAATATAGCCGGGACCCTGGCCCAGGCTCACCACAAAACGCTCATGATAGACGGCGACCTGCGTAACTCCGGACTTAGTAGAGCGTTCGCTATGCCTCGCACCAGCGCAGGCGTAGGATTAAGCGATCTGCTGACCGGACAGGCACAGCTTTCGCAGGTGATTAGCCCAACTGCTATCGATGGGCTCGATATTATTCGCACTGGAAGCAAAGCTCCAAACCCGGCTGAACTGCTGGGGTCACTGACGATGCGCAACGTAGTAGAGCAACTCTCACAACGGTACGACTTTATCCTGATAGATTCACCCCCGGTGCTACCAGTTGCAGACGGGCTCGTTATCTCTCGCCTCGTAGATAGCGTTGTCATGGTCGTTAGAAGCCGGTTCACTGATCGAACGCTCGCTCAAGAAGCGACCCGTCGATTGGAACGGGTTCATGCTCGCATACTTGGTGTTGTTCTAAACGACCTTGACCCGCGTGACGATACATTTGATGTGAGTGATTATGGCGAGTACGTGACCACGTAGGCCAAGAACTCTTCCCATAAAGATCGCGACATCTGCGAGCACAGTACGTGCCTACACAATTGGAATCCAGAGTATTATAACCAACCTGTCCCAGGCGAACGTGAAGGTACCCGTACCCGAAAACATAAACTCGCGCCCGCTCAACATAGCTTATAAACCACGCTAGTGAAGACGAGTTCTCCGCTCTCGTGTTCGTCAGCGGAGATGTAGGTAGGTAGGTGGGTTAATAAACCAACAGTAGTACTCCAATCCCTTTTGGGTACGTTCACTCTCACGTTTATGAGCACGTTCACGCGAAAATACGTGATTTATCACCCAAAATAATTGGTTATGACCCATCAGCAGTCATCGGCACCCACTCGATTCCACGATGAGCCCTTTTGTTACCACTAAAGGTCACAGTCAAACCAACCCAGATTCGTGGGATGGGGCAAGCTAAACTCCGCTACTACCGCGCCCCCGAACCAGAAAACACAACCCCTATGGTCCTAAGCGCTATCTGCGCATCGAGCAGTAGGCTTCTACGTTTGATGTACACAACATCGAGTGCTAGCTTCTGCCGGTATCCATCGACTCCATCAGGGTACCCTTGTATGACCTGCGCGAGACCGGTAAGCCCGGCTTTCGTTCCAAGTCTCCTGTGAAATCCACGAATCTGCTGACTCAACACGCGCGCTATCTCTGGCCTCTCTGGTCGAGGGCCTATTAAACTCATATCCCCGCGCAGCACATTGATGAGCTGCGGAAGCTCATCAAGGCGAGTCTTACGCAGAATCTTTCCAAGCGGAGTGATTCGGTTATCGTGAGCGGTCGCTAACACGGCCCCCGATTTCGCCTCTGCATCAGGCCGCATGGATCTAAACTTGAGCAGGGTAAATTCACGCCCTCCTTCGGTCACCCGCTTCTGCCGAATCAAAACCGGTCCTGGTGATGAGCATTTAATCCCAAGCGCAACCAGCGCCATTACTGGCGCAAGACAAATAAGCAAAACAGACGCCCCAACAATATCGATCGATCGCTTTACAGTCTGATAGCATGAATTCATCTGGTGCATTTCTCCTCCTCAAAAAGGTATTTCTATTAAAACAGTTCACTGCTCGCGGATTTGATTGCGACTAGATCGCAGCTGAACAGTAGTGCCGGAGACTGCCTTTGATCAGATCAAGACGTCGAAGTTTCCTGTAGAGTTCGTGGCGTTATATATGAAAAGAAAAGCACTCATTCTCTACAACTCGTCGTGGTACGTGTTTCTTCTTCGAAGAAACCTCATCCGTGCTCTCCAAGATAACGGATGCAACGTCACCGTGCTTGCGCCTTACGATGCCTACACAGAGCGCGTTAAAGCACTCGGTGTGTCGTACCTCCCACTCGATATCTCTGCTCGCGGCACACACCCCGTGCGTGAGCTACAAACACTACTCTCTCTTGATAAAGCCATTCGATACACGGAGCCAGATGCAGTGCTGTCATTTACAGTGAAATGCAACTTGTACGCGGGCCTGTGCAAACGCAACAACTCATTCATGCACGTGGCAAACATA
This sequence comes from Bdellovibrionota bacterium, assembly GCA_044235305.1. Classification (GTDB taxonomy): domain Bacteria; phylum Bdellovibrionota_C; class UBA2361; order UBA2361; family OMII01; genus OMII01. Next base: position 1,913 of record JBIIHY010000073.1, on the reverse strand, counting down.
TCGGGATTGGGCGAAGGGTTCCAAGACAGTGGGCTTTTGCAACGCGGCCTTAAACACCTCTACACCCTTGCCATGGCCCGCACCGAAACAATCTTCTTTCAGAATCCCGATGACTTTACGCACTGTGTTAAGTCTCACATGGTACCTCTTGCCTCAAGCGCATTGATTCCTGGCTCGGGAGTTGATCTCTCGGCGTTTAACCCCAAAGCCTTTCCTAGCTTCAGGAGAGACCACTCCACAAAAGTGTTTCTGATGTTTGGTCGTCTCCTGCCGAAGAAAGGGTTTTACTCATTTATGAACGCCGCCCAGGTCCTCAGGAAGCGCTGGGGCAACTCGGTATCTTTCTGGATTATGGGCGCTCCGGACCATGACCGCCCGGAATCAGGAGAACTCCTTGAAGCCATTATCCGGTCGCACGCTGAAGGGGACATTCGGTATCTTCAGGCTACCGATGATGTTCGACCAATTGTGCGCGAGGCGAGTGTGGTCGTCTTACCATCCACCTATAACGAAGGTGTGCCGCGCTCACTCCTTGAAGCTCTTGCGATGGAGAAACCAATTATCACAACAGACTGGAAGGGGTGCAGAGAAACCGTCCGCCACGGCGTTAACGGGTACTTGTGCAGACCACACGATGATACCTCTCTCCTTTCGTGTATGGAGACGCTCATAGAAACCCCAGCAGAACGCCTCGCTGAGATGGGTCGTGCCAGCAGAGCCCTCGCTGAGGAACGCTTCGACGAGCAGCTCGTGATAGATGCCTACCTGGATGCCTTAGCACCAATTCTAGCTAGCCGCCCTGCGATGCGACTACGAGAGACCGCTAAACGCTTTAGCATCTCTGGGACTACCGCTCCCTGAGTTAGTGGCCCCCCAAAACGATAGGCGGCGAGAGCCCAAAGACATGAGATGATAAGCTCAAGAGAAAGCCGGCTCAGCGAGCTCTCAATAGTGTAAAATTGAGGGATCCTCCGCAAAACCGAAAGACCAACTGCCACCCACGACGAAATCCACGCTGCCGGTACGTGCGCTTGAGCTATCTCAATCCACCGTACTCCTGTCATCTTAACAGCGAGTTCGGTAATCACCGCGTAGTGCACAGCAACAGCGAGCACCACTGCCCATGCAACCCCTGTAAGCCCCATAAGCTGCGCCCCGATCAATGACCCAATCAGAACAAGAGTTGTATAGAGCGCCTGGCGGAAGGCGTGTTGATACACAGCCCCTAAAGATTTCACTAAGGTGTCGGCGCACTTGTACGCAGTCCTAAAGAAGACACCCAGTGACAGCACTGAAACAACAGGAACGATGTGCAACCAGCGCTCCCCAAACAATGTGCCGATCACCTCCTCTGCACAGATGAACATAACAACCGCCGTGGGAAGCGAGATACAAGCCACTAACTCAAGGCTCGCCAGTAGTGAGCGTCTAACTCTTCCCGCATCTCCCTGCTCACGAGCAACAGCTGGAAAGAGCACCCTGTCAAAAACCTGGCCAACGTACATCGCAGGTAGCGACATCAACTGATATGCTCGGGTATACATTCCCAGTGCATCCGCCCCTAAAACACGGCCGACGACGAAATTATCCCCCTGAAGCGAGAAAAAATTAAGTATCCGTCCGAGGCTAAAACCGATACCACGGTCAATCAGAGCTTTCGCGCTTGCAAAAGAAAAAACTCCACCGCCTGGACCGACGGGTGTATACAGCACAACTCCACACAGCTTAATCAAGCGAAAGCTTAAGTTTCCAGCGACCAAGGCCCAGACGCCGTAACCGCTCCAGGCGAGGCAGGTGGCTATCACAAGTTGCCCGAACACATAGGCCACGTTTTCAATCACCATTAACACCCTAAAGAGCAGCTGTCGTTGCAGGATGGCCTCCGGAACTACACCGAACCCATCGAGCACAAA
>JBIIHY010000072.1:0-10814 GCA_044235305.1 Bdellovibrionota bacterium | reverse complement strand
ACTGGCCAACGGCGGCCGTTGGAGCGTCCCTGCGCTCTGGTAACTGTGAGAACGCGTCGAAAACTGAGTATCGCCGAGACCCATCCTTCAGACTTGAATCTTCAAAGCCAGCAAACTTAAGCAAATCGTCGATGGCTTTCTCCTTCTCGCCTCTTAACTGAATCGGCGCTTGCCCCCTTGTCTTTACATGGGATGGAGGCGGAAGGGTTGTTCGTTTCGGATTGCCCGCCAAAAGCGGAGCAGTCGGTGGCGCCACTTCTGTTTTCCCACTGCCCTTACCGTGCTCGATAACGCCACGCCCTATTCTAGCGCCACGGCGGTCAGAGTCATCGCCCTGTCTCGGCTCTACCTTAACCCTAGGCTGACGAGCTTTCCTCAACACCACCGCATCCCGCCCCGTGCCAACTGGCTTTCGGGAAGGCCCAACTAGCTCTGCCGCCCACGACGGCGCTGGGGGTAGCTCCTTACCGCGAGCCCGAGCGTCTATGCAAGCGAGCCTATACTCCAGTTCCTGAAAATTCTTTGCTGGTCTATTCTCAGCTATAATCCCGTCAACTGTGGTGCTCATTAAACTCCTACACAAAATCTCGCATCAGGCACCGGGAATAAATCAAAATGCAGGCTGAGTCACCACCCTTTTTTCTCGCCTAACGCAAAACTCATATGTAAATCCGCACTCGCGAACTCAGTCTCTTAAAAACAAGAAATCTTGATTTACTTCGCGTCACCCACTTCCGTAATAAAACTGAGAGCTCGACTCGTTGCGCGTGTGACCGAACGCTCACTCTGTGCGCTTAAAACCTGCTCAACGTAGACGGCTATTGAAAAAGCACGGATCACCGAGCCACTCTCCGATCTGCGCTCCTGGTCTGTCTGAAACTGGCTTCCAAGCTTAAACCGAGCGATTAATATCTGCTGAAGATCTCCACCACTCCTTTTCCCCTGCAGCCGTCGCAACTCTTGGTAGCACGTAAATACCCGCTCAATCCTATCTGCTTGCCCACTGCCCTTACTGCATACCCCCGCAGCGACTAGAAGCTCACTGACTGCTTGTGTCTTGGTCCGATCAATCGTTGGAGTATGAGCTGTCGTCAGCGATCTCAGGGGGCTTTCGGTCACCGAACCTAGACTGTCAGAGGAAATTGCTCGCCTGTTACACCTCTCTGGTTTTTGACCGGGGTCGTGTCTCGAACAGTAAGCACACATGAGTGATTCTCCGCTAAAAGCAAACTAAGCGCACCTAATCACGAACCGTTATCACAATCTACCTTTCTGTTTTCTCTGCTCTACTTCTTAATCGAACGCGTATAGAAACCGAGTGTATATTCTTCTTGCCACCTCGTGCGCTCGGGGGTATTTTTTTACTTCCCGTCCAGGGGATGTTTATAGGGAATCAGCTATGAAAAAAACAGCTCTCATTGCAGCAATTATCATCTCTTGCACGGTTAAGTCAGCACTCGCTGAAGATATCAATCAAGTCTTCAAAAAGGTTAACGAATACGTTCAGCAGAAAAACTACCCCAAGGCGATGGAAGAGCTTACGTGGGCACAGAAGGAGCTCGAGAAGATGCACCAAACCCGCCTTGGCGAGCTGCTCCCCGGCGATATCGAAGGCTTCAAAGGCGGACAAGCTGAGTTTCAGAGTGTTATGGGATTCACCAACATCGAGCGTGAGTACACCAGTGGAGAAAAAAGCATCCGGATTACTATTACCGGCACCAACGGCACAGACGGCATGGGAGGGCTCGCAGGACTTGCAAAAATGGGGATGATGATGGGCGGCACTCAAGCTGGAATCGATCAGTTCCGCATCTCGGGACGCACTGCGAATCTCGACACAACTAGTGGGTCGCCTGAACTCAACGTCTTCCTTGAGAGCGGATCGATCCTCAAACTCTCCTCAAGCGAAGGGGTTGATGGCGCTGCACTCAAAAAGTTTGCTGAAGGGTTAAAGGTTGCTGACCTTGATTCCTACCTCAAGGGAGCTAACGGCTAAGGGTAAGCGACTCTCGCAACAACGTGACTAACCTTCTGTTTTGCTTAGCTCTCTGGCAAAGCTCAGAGCGTTTGACTAGCTCATGTAATTTCCGTAGCCTGTAAAGATGATTGCTCAAGTACGACGCCCCAACTTATTTGGAAACAGAGGGCCCAAGGAGTTTGACTTCCGGCGCTTGCGTTTTGATCCCAACCCACCCGAAGGTTTGACGTTGCGGCAATTTGAGCCCCGCCGCCAAGATGTACCCCCAGCCCCTGAGTCCTCCAGACCGACGGGCGATGCAAACGCCAAGGTATCAGAGTAATTGGTATGAACCCCACTGCAACACAACCGACAGCTCCGAGACCAGTAAGTGACTGGTCAGATCCAACCGGTCCACATCCAGCAGGAGAGGGACCACAACCAGGAGCTGCGGCAGCAACATGGGAAGATTGCACCGCGCCAACCATCCCGCACGATCACATCTACATATCGCCTCCACCCTACACCGAGGCTGACGGAGAAACGCCAACTCCGAGCGAACACGTTCCTGTGGACGACTAAGCTGGGGCAGAACTTACTGAAACCCCCGATTTTTCGGTGACGCACGTGATTTTTAGCGGAGCTGGAAGCTCCGCGGTCCGATGAGTTGCACTCACGCTGCTGCCGGCTCTGCAGCTACTTTCATCTGCGCTGCAACCTTTTTGGGAACAAGCCAAAGCAAACGTTCCGTAGCCCTTCCCCAATCGGCAAGGAGAGCACGCGCTGTTACACTGCCTGTGGCTTGAGCGTAGTCCTCTACGATCGCTTGCAGCTTGGCTGCTGATTCAGCGTTAAAATCAACCGGCACTACATACTCGGAATTTACGAAAGGAAGGTTTTCCTTTGTAGTAAAGACCTCTCCCCCCGTCATTCCGGCACCGATATTAAACGAGGTCTTACCAACGATAACCACGGTACCGTTTGTCATGTACTCACACGCGTGAAGACCTGTTCCTTCAACAACAGCAATCGCACCGCTATTTCTGACGGCAAAGCGATCTCCAGCTCGCCCGTGAACGTAAAGCCGACCACCGGTTGCGCCGTACAAGGCACAATTTCCGATAATCGCGTTCTTCTCAGGCTCGTACTTCACTTTTGAACTTGGCTTAACAACCACTCGACCACCCGACATCGATTTACATACCGAGTCGTTTGCTTCTCCGGTCAACTGCACCTGAATGCCATCGCATAAGAACACACCAAAACCCTGTCCCGCGCTTCCGGTAAACGAAACCCGTATCGGTGAAGCAACGCTGATACCATCATTAAAGGTATCTCTCGTTTTTCCTGCTGCCTCAATTAACGCCAGTCGGCGACTCACTATCCGCTCAGACAGGGCACCTGATAACGAAGCCAGTGCGGCCTTATCGTTGGTAGAGATCGAATATTCAGCTTCAACTACCTCAGTGCGCTCCCACGCCTTAGCGCAATCACTAAGGAGCTGCTGGTTAAGCGCACTGCGCCCCACATCAAAGAGAGCAGGAAGCTTAGCGCCAATTACATGACTAGCTTCTAGGAGACCCGAGAGGTCTACTCCTCGAGCATCAATCAACGACTGACGAGCTGCATCCACCTCGAGCAGATCAGTCCTCCCAGGTAGCTCACTCAATGCAGAAACACCGAGTGCTGCCAGGTGCAACCGCACATCATCAGCGATGTATGAGAGCACCCGCACGATATCATCAGCAGTTCCCTTGTACTTCGCCTTAAATTTCGGATCATGCGTTGCGATTCCAGTTGGGCAGGTGTTCTTCTCGCAGATGCGAGCCATTATGCACCCTTGAGCAACGAGGATCAGCTTTCCGAAATCAAACTCCTCAGCTCCAAGGATAGCAGCAGTCACAATATCGCGTCCGGACTGAAGCGAACCATCAACTCGCAACGTAACGTGCCGCCGCAACCCATTTGCTACAAGCGCCTTGTGCGCTTCAGCGAGACCAAGCTCCCATGGAAGCCCAGCATGCTTCATCGAGGTAAGCGTTGCAGCTCCTGTGCCACCATCACTCCCAGCGATATGAATGATGTCCGCTCCAGCCTTGGCAACACCAACGGCTATAGTTCCAACGTTTGATCCAGCAACAAGCTTAACACTCACACGAGCCGTTGGCTTAAATTGCTTGAGCTCGTAAATAAGCTCCTTCAGATCCTCAATGCTGTAGATGTCATGCAGCGGTGGAGGTGAGATCAGATCAACGTTAGTGTTTGAGTGACGCGCGCGAGCGATCTCAGGGCTTACCTTAACACCCATAAGCTGACCACCCTCACCAGGCTTTGCGCCTTGAGCAACTTTTATCTGGAACTCATCTGCACTACTAAGATACTCCCCCGTTACACCGAAGCGACCCGAAGCAACTTGCTTTGTGCTGGCTGTTGAACCATCGATGTAATAGTAGGGATTCTCTCCTCCCTCACCACTATTACTTCGTCCACCAAGGATCTTCATCGCAGCTATAATATCTCGCTGCGACTCAGCGCTAATCGCACCGAATGACATCGCCCCCGAACCAAACAACTTAGTTATCTCTTCACGGGGTTGTACACGCTCAAGTGCAAGCGGATGTCCACTCTTCTTGGGCTTTAGCAACTGCCTAATCGTTACGGGAGCATCTGCCTCATTTGATTTAAGGTACTCCTCATAAACCTCCCAAGCCCCCTGCTCCCGCGCCAACTTGTGGAGAAAACGAGAGCGCGCACTGGTCATCGAATGTTTCTCTCCTGTGACACCCTTATTGTGCTCTTTAAAGATGTAGGTTGAGTGAAACTTACTGCTCAGCGAAATCTCTTTAGCATGGCTGGTATCTGCGAGAATTTTCGCTACAAGTTGATCGATGCCGATTCCACCTAGCGGGCTTGCAATGCCGCTGAAATACTCTTTGATAATCTCTTTACCCAAACCGAGAGCTGTAAAGAGACGTGCCCCGTGGTAGCTTCTGACGACTGAAATACCAATCTTAGCCATAACCTTAAGAAGCCCAGCCTCAAGGGTCTTCAAGAGATTGCGCTCTCGTTGATCGATAGTCAGCGTTTGAAGCTTTGGATCAGGATCAAAACATGCAACCTGCAGAGCCAATCGAGGACATACAGCAGATGCACCAAACCCTACGAGCGCTGCCACATGGTGGGTACTACGCACTTCACCTGAATCAACCACGATAGAGGCGCTTAAAAGCTCCCCTGCCTGATTAAGCGCCTTACTCACAGCTCTAAGCACCAGCAACGACGGTATAGGCGGATGCTCGTACGTGGCCAATCTGTCTGAGATAATAATGATACCACAGCCATTCTGAGCGGCGGTGACAGCATCCGCTGCCAATTTACGCAGCTGCGCGCGAAACCCAACGACTCCGTGGTCTCGCCGGAACGTCATGTGCAGCTCACGAGTCTTTATTCGCGAAGCAGCTCCCTCACTATCCCCAAGTCGGCGCAGATACTCCATCTGGCCAAGGCTTAATACTGGACTCTGCACCTCTATAGCTCGCGGAGGTGGGATAAGCTCCTTAGGGGCAAATATGTTGGGCCGTCGGCCGAGGTGGGTTGTTAGATCAGTCACCATACTTTCGCGCAGATAATCCAACGGTGGATTGGTGACCTGCGCGAACTCTTGGTAGAAATAATCAAAGAAGCTACGGGGCTCTTCTGAAAAAATAGCTGGCCTTGCTGTATCCCCCATCGATCCTATTGGTTCTTTGCCTTCAAGTATCATCGGGAATAGCAACCGCTCGCGATCCTCTTCGGTGTAACAGAAGAGGTACTGCATCGAGAGGTCCGGAGTTTCGCTTGGACGCGCGCCACCATCAATTGGGAGGAGGTGCGCATCGAAACGGGCATCGTGATTATCAATAGAGCGACTAGGATCTTCAAAGTGAACCGCTCCGCTATTGAGCTCAACAGTTACCCCTGATCCAGCACGCAATGTGCCCTTCGCTTCGACAGCTTCATCCGGAATCGCAAATGCACCTGCCTCAGAACACAGGTAAAAGCGATCTTCAGTCATCGCCCACCTTGCAGGTCGAAAACCATTTCGATCAAGCCGCGCTCCTATCGTTTCACCATCGCTGTAGGTGATAAATGCCGGGCCATCCCACGGCTCCATCGCTCTACTCCAGAAGCGATAGAACGAATTGTGCTGGTCGGCTGGCGGAATCATAATTGCGAGGATGTCTTCTACCTGCGGGATACTACTGCGATATTTCAGCGCCTCGACCATCTCATTTAAGCTTCCCGAATCACTGATCCCCGCATGGGTTAGCAGCTCATCGAATGGCAACCCAAGTGCGTGCTCTCGCGCAAAAGCCCACGATCTATTTCCGGCTATCGTATTTATTTCGCCGTTATGAGCTATCAACCGAAACGGTTGAGCCTTATCCCACGACGTGCGCGTATTGGTGCTAAAGCGCCGGTGCACGAGGGCAAAACGGGAAGTAAAAGCAGGGTTCTGAAGGTCTAGGTATAACTTTTCAAGATCTTCAGCCTTAGTGAGCGCCTTGTAAACAATGGTAGTTGTTGAGAGTGAAGTAAAAAAGAATTCGTTAATAAATCCGTTTTCACGATGTTTCGTGCGGGTTGCCTGCTTTGCAGCGTAGAGCAATTTGTTGAACGATTCATCAGTTCGACAGTACGCCGGTCGTTCAATGATAGCATGTTGAATAGCAGGCAGACTCTCAAGCGCTTCGGGTCCAAGCACCGAGGTATCCATCGGCACATCTCGGTAATCGAGAACCTTAGCCCCCATAAAAGCAAAAGTCTCTTCAAAGATCTTAAGCGAGCGCCGTAGCCTTTCGGGCTCTTTCGGCATAAAGAGGGTCGCAATCGCTACAGCTCCCTTAGAGTACCCGAAGAACTCAAAAGGGATATCGGTCATAATCCCGGCCCCGTCACCAGTTATCTGGTCGGCACCACACGCCCCACGATGCTCCACGCAGCGCAATGCAGCTAGCGCCTGCTGCACAATCTCAAAGCTTGCTCGCCCCTTACGGTCAGCTACGAACCCCACGCCACACGCATCGCGCTCCTCGCGAGAAAATGGCACAGCGCCGTTTATGTCTTCGGAATTGAGCGCAGCAACGCTCGAGGTCGGTGTTTTCATAAAAGTACACCCTCAGTAATGAAAGGACCAATAAGGAGCTATCAATATAGAATAGTTGAAGCAGGTATAAAATACTAGAATATCTGACCTAAAGGGGAGAATCACTGTAGCAAACCTGAATCCTTCCACGGTAAGATACCGGTTGTTGTACACACCCCTATTGAGTCCTAACAAGCCGTGCCCCCTACTCCAATTATCAGCACCCAAGAGATCACAAAGGGCTTTCACGAGCGTCCGCTCTTTTCTGAGCTATCTATGGTTATCCATGAAGGCGAGCGACTCGCTGTTATTGGCAACAATGGCTCTGGAAAATCCACCCTACTGCGAATTCTTGCTGGACTTGAAGAGGTAGACCAGGGAGCCGTCACGATTCGCAAAGGGCTACGGTGCGCCTACGTTCCGCAACAGGAGGCGCTCGATCCATCTCTGACTATCCTCGATACAATCGATAATTTTCTCCACGCTGCAGGGTTCGATCAGCATGAAATAGCCAAGCAGAGCAGTAAGATTCTCGGCATAGTAGGATTCGAAGACAGCTCTGCTCTCGTTGCAACGCTCTCAGGCGGCTGGAAAAAGCGCCTCTCAATCGCCTGCGCGCTGGCGCTTGAGCCTGACTGCCTACTTCTTGATGAGCCCACTAACCACCTCGATGTTGATTCAATTCAGTGGCTCGAAGAGCACCTCGCTCAGCTACGGTGCGCGCTGGTCTTCGTTAGCCATGATAGGTATTTTATTGAACGCTTAGCTAGTCGAGTCATCGAGATAAGTCGCTCGTTTCCGAAGAACCACTTAACTTGCGATGGCGGCTATTCGGATTACCTCGAACATCGGGAAACAGCTCTTGAGAACCTTGAGCAGCAGCGCCGCTCGCTTGCTAACAAAGTGCGGCGCGAAGTTGCCTGGCTACGGGCCGGCGTAAAAGCCCGCACCACTAAATCTCGCGCTCGCATAAATGAAGCGCACCGGCTAATTGATACCCTAGCAACATCTCCTTCGGGCGAGCAGCGACGCGCTGATTTAGACTTCTCCTCAACGCAGCGTAGAACTAAGGAACTCCTGCGGGCTGAAGAGGTAGCACAGTCAATCGCAGGCAAAGAGCTGTTTAGCAATCTATCCCTTGTCCTCTCCCCAGGCTCCCGAGTAGCGATCGTTGGCCCAAACGGCAGCGGCAAAACAACTCTTATTCGCACCCTCCTCGGAGAGTTACCGCCAACTCACGGCACAATCTACAGAGCTCCTAACCTGCGCACTGTGTATATGGACCAAGCTCGAAGCGAGCTTGCTCATGGCGGCACACTAAAGGATTTTCTCTGTCCACACGGAGACTCGGTTGTGTACCGAGGCGAATCTATCCATGTAGCTGCCTGGGCGGCGCGCTTTCTCTTCTCTCGTAACCATCTTGCATCAAGCCTCGAAGCGCTCTCAGGCGGTGAACGCGCTCGCGCGCTCCTTGCGCGCAGCATGGCAGAGGAGTGCGACATCTTATTGTTCGACGAGCCAACGAATGACCTCGATATCGCAACCCTAGAAAACCTCGAAGAGAGCTTTGAAACCTTTCCAGGTGCTGTAATTATTATCACCCACGATCGCTACCTGCTCGATAGGGCGGCAAATACTGTCGTAGGGATAGCAGACGGCAGCTCAACCATCTGCGCCACATACGCTCAGTGGGAAGAGGTGCGCGATACTCTCTCTAAATCCGCTCAGACCCAAGTAGTAAAACGGGAAGAGAAGACAGCTTCTGCTCCAGCACAGTCGAAATCACAGAAAAAGTTATCCTACAAAGACGCTCGCGATCTCTCGATGATAGAAGATGAGATACAAAAAGCAGAGAGTCTGCTCGCAGAAGCGCAAGCCTCGATGAACTCCGGTGAATTTGCCACAAATGCATCAAAACTAACCGAGCTTTGCGCCCTGATTGAAGAGCGACAAAAAGCAGTTGATAAACTGTACGCTCGATGGCAAGAGCTCGAAGCGCTCCAAAACTCTTGCAAAGAGAGCTAACTATCCCCTTCAACCTGAGAACGTACGATCGTAACTGTCCCTGATAATCGGATACTAGAGCGAATAGTTTCGTGGTGATGGCCAGCTGTTTAGTAGGTAGCAAAAAAGCTCGCGGATCTTTCCGGGTTTTATCCGCGTCGGTCATAGAGCTTTGTCGTCGAGGGGTCTCTGTGCCCGGCTGCTTTCTGCACATCTTCCAGACTTGCGCCGTTTTCTAGCGCGGTGGTGATAAAGGTCGCGCGCATAGAGTGGGCTGAATGACCGCGCTCTATACCGATGCGGGCAGCGTAGCGTCTGACGATGCGGTCTATATTGTCGGGACTCATCGGTCGGCGCGTCTGCTGCCGCTTGCCATTATGCTTCAAGGGCCGGAAGAGCGGGCCGTCCTGGTCGGCCGCGGGGCCCGCCAGGTCGAGATAGGCGCGGATGCGCTGCGCGGCCTGGGGTTTGATGGCGAGCGCCTCTTTGCGTCCGCCCTTGCGGATGACGCGCAAGGAATCGAAGCCCCTGTTTTGGTGCAAGTCGCTGACTTTCAGCGCGGCGACTCTGGATTATCACGAAGATACGAGGGTCTAGATAGGGGGTATTTTCAAAGTATAAAGAACCTTGCACCTGTACCGATATATCAGTACACTAGGAGTATGAAGGCTTCCGACGTCCTGGTCTATAAGGGGTAAGCTTTTTCAATCGAGTGGTATTTTGATGCGCGGGGTCACTGTCCCGCTCGTGAGTATTACGAGGGCCTCTCAGACGAGCGTCGAATTAAGTTCCTTAAGTTGGTTCGGATAATGGGAGATATCGGGAAGATTTTCGATATAACGAAGCTTAGGAACGAAGGAGATCAGATTTTTGCCCTCAAGCCGCAACCTGATCGTTACCTGTGCTTCTTTGTGACAGGTAAAAAGATCCTCATCACAAACGGCTTCGAGAAGAAGGGCCAAAAGCTGCCTTCTGGAGAGAAATCGAAAGCGTTGAAGGCAAAAGCAGACTTTGAGTTACGGATTAAGAGAGGCACCTATTATGAAAAAGCGCGCTAATACTAAGTCCACCTACGAAAAAGAGATGGAGAATCCAAAGTTTCGAAAGCTCTTTGAAAAAGAGTATGGCGAACTTGTGCTTTCTGAACTCATTCTCGCAATGATGGCAGAAGATAACGTTTCTGTGAGAAAACTGGCGAAGCAAATAGGGGTAGCGCCTTCTGTCGTTCAAAGTGTTCGTTCTGGGAAACACAAGAACATAACTCTTAAGACCTTTATAAAGATGATTGCAGCCCTTGGGGGAGAGATCGCAGTAAAAAGGGGCGGGGCTTATGTGCCGCTGAAGTTAGCTGCCTGATGAACAAAATTTTTCGATCAAAGCGAAGTCCGCCGTAGGCTTGCCGAAGGTGGAGACCAATGGTCAAAATCCCAACCCCTCCTTACGGAGGGGACCACGCCTGTCCTCCGTAGCCTTGTGCGAAGGAGGAAATTCGACGCTCTGGAGTTTTTGGCAGCGCTCTCAGTTCATATTCCAAAAACCTACGAGTCGATCATGAGGTACTACGGACGATACTCCTGTAGGCGCAGAGGCGAACGCGCTAAGCTCGCTCCTCCTCCTATTCCTAAGTTCATCGATACCGCGCTCGCTATGGTTCGACAGGCTCACCACACAGCAGGTTACTTGAGCTTGCCGTGAGCTTGTCGAACGGTCGATGAAATCCCCTCGTAC
>JBIIHY010000358.1:0-3317 GCA_044235305.1 Bdellovibrionota bacterium | reverse complement strand
ACTGCGGTTTAAAGAGCCACAATCCAGCAAACAACCCAAGCCTACGCTGGCTAACTCGTTTGCGACATTCAGTGTGATGCACAAGGGACAGCAGCACACCATAAACCGCAGCACTAAAGGCCACTGTCTGCCCACCGACGACCCCGACTAGAAGTGGCATAAATGAAAAAGCCGCCGCAGTTAATTCAACTTTCCTATGCTTTAAGTACGGTGAAAGCTCAGCTATTTTGTAGACCGCAAGTAAGAGGCAGCATACACTCAACAAACTCCACACCACTCTCCCAACGACAGGACCAATCCACGCTAAAGGTCGCAATACGAAGGCTACATACGGCGGATAGGCACCAGGCAACACTGCTTGCGAGAGGTGCTGTGGCCATACCTCCCGCTGAATAGCTCGTTGCAACGTTTGATCATAGAGCTTCTCTGGATGGTCGCTATCAGCGATCACTGCCAGCGAATAGAAGGCTGGAAAATCACCGCTACGAACAGCTGATACCGAGCTATTGTCGGTACATGCCACAGCTATGAGACTAGCGATAAGAGCGCATATAACCGCCACCGAGATTCGCTTAGAGCGCTCAGCCTTATAGGTTCTGCACGTCACACCACCTGCCTACTTCGTGCCGTAGATCCGGTCACCTGCATCGCCAAGCCCTGGCACGATATACCCGTGCTCGTTTAGCTTCTCATCAATCGCCGCTGTGAATATCGGGACATCTGGATGCTCTTCTTGGAAAAGCTCAATCCCCTCGGGTGCCGCTAGGAGACATACGAACTTAATCGAGAGCGGCTTAAGGGTTTTAATTTTACTTATCGCTGCAGCAGCCGAGTTTCCTGTAGCAAGCATCGGATCAACCACAATTACATCGCGCTGAGCGATATCTGGTGGCATTTTAAAATAATACTCTACAGGGGTCAGGGTCTCAGGGTCGCGATAAAGCCCGATATGTCCTACTCGTGCCGAAGGGATAAGCTCAAGCATTCCATCAAGAATTCCATTACCAGCGCGTAGAATTGAGACGATAGTGATCTTCTTTCCGTCGATAACTGGGGCTTTCGTCGCTTGAATCGGTGTCTTAATGTCTACCATTGCAAGCGGGAGGTCACGCGTAACCTCATAGGCAAGAAGCATACTGATCTCACGCAACAAACTTCTAAACTCAGCGCTCGGGGTCTCCTCCATCCGCATAATGGTCAATTTATGTTGGACAAGCGGATGCGTGATAACGGTTACATTCTTACTATTCATATCTTTGCCTTTTTAAAAGCCACTCTCGTACCTGCGCTACCGTTCTAAAAAACGGTTCCATCACTCTCAATCATAAGGGGTGGAGAAGCAAGTGGGTCGCGCACTGCCGCCATCAACCGTCCAACGCTCCAGGTACCACCCTGAAGCACACTAGCCAAGGGCAGCTCGAGCTCACTACGTCCGAGCCTCTTTCGTAGAGACAAGGCCACCTCATCAAGGAGGGCAACCGTTAACGCACGCCACTCTACTATCAGCTCCGATGATGGCTGATGGCTCTGCTCACGCAGGGCTGGATCCTTCAACGCTAACACACCACCGTCTAAGAAGAGGCCACCATTTCTATACTCTGCAAGCCCTGTAAGCTCATCCAGCGCTACAACTGCAACCCCTGCCTCCTGTAACGGCTCAAGAAGCGAATAGGTAAGCCACTGCGAAAGCTTATGAAACGGTATGAGGTTGTCGGTAAGACCGGGTCCTCTGACTTTGCTGTGTCTCCACACATCGCCCAGATTACAACCACCCAGAGCGATGCGCCCCGGCCATATATCTGAAAATGTCTCTAGGACAAAGTGCAGCAGGTCTCCGGCACGCACACCGCTGTCTCCGTGCGCAAGTGCTGCAACGGGCTCAAGGATACCACCCAACCTTCCCAGAGAGCCTGAGAAATTTGACTGTTTCTCCTCTATAACTTTTCCAAGACGGTTTAACAGCGAACAGCGACCATCGACTCCAATAAGCGGATTAGCATCAGAGACCTGGAACGCATTACTCAGCCTCTGGGGAGATAAACGTGCAAGTCCTTGAGAGGTAACCGTGTACGGCTCATCTCCAAAGAGACCTACTGCAAAGGCATCCAGCGATGCCACCGCCAACCCCTCCGACCGCCCGTATGGTACACTTGAACCACTCTCAGTGTAACGCCACGCACTGCCAGCACCTGCATCAAGCAAAACACTCACTATAGCTAACTCAAGCTTCGCGCGACTGCGCTCTGTAACTGAGAGACCACGCAGCGCGTAATTGACCCGTGCCTCACGATCAACTCCACCGACACTAAAATGCCTCCACCTACTGTGGTACGGCACATTCAGATCAGGATACGAAGCTAGAGTCTCTTTCTGCACGGCATCAACTACCGCATCAAGCCGCTCGGGAATAAATGAAAACCAAGAAAGCCCATCACTCTTAGCAAGCGAAGAGACCTGTGCGCACCTTTCACGAATCGCCTGGGCGCTGCGCACATAGGAGACAGCTTCCTGCGGCTCGTTCAATGTAGACCTTGCTCGCTCCATCCTTACTCCTCCAAGCCTCGTCCCTTCGTTGAATGCAGCTGCTCCACTGTTGGGGCACCGTCGGCCGAGAAGTAACCTGCTGCCTTTTTAGCGTCCATTTCGACCCGGGCATCCTGCGGAATCTTATCATCAGGTATAGACACGCGCTCACCAACCTCTATTCCAGAGCGAGTAATGGCGTTGTATTTCATATCGCTCATGGATACGAGTCGGTCGATGCGTGCCACCCCCATCCAGTGCAAAACATCCGGCATCAGCTCCTGAAAGCGCATATCCTGCACACCCGCCACGCACTCAGTCCGCGCAAAGTACTTGTCTGCTCGATCTCCCCCTTCCTGTCGTTTTCGGGCGTTGTAAACTAAAAACTTGGTTACTTCACCGAGAGCCCGTCCCTCTTTCCGGTTGTAGATTATAACACCACACCCGCCCTTCTGAGCAGTCTTGATACACTCTTCAATTCCGTGCACCAGGTACGGACGGCACGTACAGATATCAGATCCGAAAACATCAGACCCGTTACACTCGTCGTGAATCCGCACGGTCAGCTCTTTGGTGAGATCAGGGATTGAGGCAACATCACCGAAAAAGTACACCGTCTGACCACCGATCGGTGGCAGTAGCACGTGCAGGTCAGGCCGAGTCACAAGCTCAGGAAACATGCCGCCTGTTTGCTCGAAGAGTCCTCGACGCAACTCACTTTCAGAGATGCCGAAGCGCTCAGCAACGGCCGGAAGATACCACACAGGCTCAATCGCAGCTTTTGTGACCGAGCA
>JBIIHY010000359.1:0-3317 GCA_044235305.1 Bdellovibrionota bacterium | reverse complement strand
ACTCTTGAAGGCCATCGATTAGGTAGAAACTCGGGCGGCGATGGGCGACAAAGAGGCTAAGGACTTGCTTGTAGACCTCTGCGCCGCGCTTAAAATCTTCCAGACTCTTTGCTTGCTCAAGTAAGTGCAGCGTCTCGTTAGCCTCTTCCCAATCGCGTCCGTACCACGCCCACATGCCATCACCGAGCCCGTTTACCTCACCGTAGCCACGCAGAGCTGCAAGTGGGATCGAGTTGATGTACTGCAGTACGATCAGTTTGCGAGTATCAAATGTTTCTGCTCCGTACTGGTAGGCACGTAGGCTGGCTGAGTACATCTGGAGCAGTTTGTCGCGTATGTCACGGGTTCGTCCGTCAGGGGAGTGGCGATACTTCTCCAGTTGAGTCGCGATGGTGCTTCCCCCCGGTGCGTTGATGTCGGGCTGAAGTATCTGCTTAAACTTTTCAAGGATAGCTTTAGCTAAGCGGTCCCACTCTACGGCTGGGTTCTTATGCGGATTTTGCGGGTCTAAGATCTCTCTGTTTTCAATAAAGAGGATCGATCGAGTTACAAGGGATGGAATCGAGTCGAATGATTCGTAGACTCTTTCTGGTCGATAGGTTGAGTAGATCGTGGTGTTGTTGCGGTCGAGGATGGTCAACCCTGTTCTGCTCTTTTCTCGGTAAGGGAGATATACCCCTTGGGATGCAAGGTGCTGCATGCGGGGAGAAAGTCGGGCCTGGGAGGTAACGGCAAAACCAGATGACGTTAGGTGCTGCACGATAGCTGGGATGCGCGTGTAGCCGAGGCGCTCATCAAAAGGGCCAAAGGTTGGGAAGTGAATGGATGGGCTGCGCTTCGGTTGCACATCAAACGTTGCCTCTGAGGCTACTCTGCTTAAGTAGCGCGACTGCCACCGTGATGTGTGCAGCTCGCTCCAAACGATAATCACGAGCAGTGCCCACAAGGGTACCGAATAGAAACCCCACTTGAGCGTCTTTTTGATAATAAACTTCCCAAACCTTCGAACAGCCCGTTTAAGTCTCAGGGGGAGGGGGTCAACGGGAACCGAAAGTGCAGCAAAAGTAAGTTGTGAGGAAGGTTCACTGGCCTGATTTTCAGGTAGAGGGGTTGGCGTCGGCGAGGGCTCGCCGCCTGAAATCGGGGTTTTCGTTGACAGGTCCTCTGTCATGGGAAGAAAAGAAAGAGTACTCTTCTCAATAGATGCCCACTGATTTATCTTCGGTCCGGCTAACTTAAAAGAACTACACTGATTTTTTAATAATGGAGCCCTGTACTAGACATGGTGCCCGTAGTTGATGAAAAGCCGTCTGTTTTCCAAAGTCGACCCACGGTAGCTGAGGTCGACTTGGCCCACTTGCGCCATAATGTGCGTGCCTTTCAAGGGCTAGCTGCCCCGGCGAAGGTGATGGCAGTAGTAAAAGCAAATGGTTATGGGAGCGGGTTGGTTCCCGTTGCGCGTGCCTTCCAGGAAGAGGGTATTGATGCGTTGGGGGTAGCGTATATTGAAGAGGCTCTTGAGTTACGGCAGAACGGCATTACCGTGCCGATCCTTGCCTTCGGTGGTTTGTTAAAAGAGCAGGTCGATCTATATATTCAGAACAACGTGGATGTGACCGCATCATCGGTCAGTAAGCTTGAGCAGGTTGAAGAGGCGGCTCAGCGCCTGGGATGCAGGGCGCGGGTGCACCTTAAGATAGACACCGGTTTAGAGCGCATCGGGGTGCACTATTACTCGTCGCAATCTCTCTACGATGCAGCCCTCCGGGCTAAGTATGTCGATGTAGTGGGGGTCTACTCTCACTTCGCTGACGTCGTGCCAGGAGACCTGGCACTTGCGCGGTTGCAACTTGAGCGTTTCTTGGGCTCTTTACGGTACTTCGAAGAACGGGCCCCAGCGCCCTTCTTAAAGCACATCGCTGCTACTGGGGGTACGATTGCATTTCCCGAAAGCCGTCTTGATATGGTTCGTCCGGGGCTTGGCTTGTACGGTGTATATCCTGGCCCGGGATTAAAGGAGCTCTTGTCGCTTCTTCCGGTGCTCTCCCTGAAGAGTCAGGTGGTGTATTTTAAAGTGGTTAAAAAGGGGGCAGGTGTGAGTTACGGCCACCGCTGGATTGCCCCGCACGATACGCGGGTTGTTACGGTTCCAATCGGTTACGGTGACGGCTTCTCGCGACAGCTGTCGCAGAAGATCGATGTTCTGATTAGGGGTAAACGATACCGTCAGGTGGGCAATATTTGTATGGACCTGATGATGGTCAATATTGGAGACGGTGAGGCGTATAATGGAGATGAGGTGGTTTTATTAGGCGAACAGCTCGGAGAAGGAATATCTGCTGAGGAGCTTGCCGATGCGATCGGAACAACACCACATGAGATCCTGGTGGCACTTAATCAGCGAATACCGCGGGTGTATCGTAACTGACGTATTCTGGTTGCTAGCTGTGTTGCTGCGGAGAGTCAACTGAGTGGTAAGTGAGTTAGGGACTTCTGTCTTTCCTACAGTAGAGTCCGTAATTCGTCTTCAGGAATTACCTTTTGTTTCTTGAACAACATAACTTTCGGGTGGTCGTAGACTGAGAAAGCTTCCTCTGCGTACTGGTCATTTATAGGGACACCGAAGAGATGTGGATACGACGTTTCGGTTTTAATGAGCTCAAAACCGAGTGAGCCAAGTTTTGGCGCTTCTGCCGTTGCGTAACAATCAAATACTGAAGAGCTTGCATCGCAGGCAAGGAGGCCCCGATAGAATCTTTGGGTAAGCGGGTAGTGTTGTTGCAGTCGTCCGATTGAACCCCACTGACGATTTGAGGTTATAAAAATGTAATCGGATTCCTTCAGGATTGAGATGATGCGGTTACGCTTCTCTTCATCATCGTTCCAGTACAGTTCAAAATTAGGTTTGCCAGAATATATCCCACCGAAAGGGTCATATCCCCAGACTCGAATTGGCAGCCCGTCATCCCACGAGGTTTCGTGGGCGATGACCTGCTTCTTGATGGCAAGCCGCGCGTTTGAGCCCTCAACCTTGATGGTTAGCTGGTACTGCTTGCCCGGAGCTAGGGTGCAGCGCAGTGGTACTAGCGCTGTGTTTTCGTCCAGGGATGCTCCTGATTGACCGGACGCGCACGCGGCTATTGGTGAAATATAAGCTTTAATCTGAGGACTGGGGGAGGTATCAGTCGAGGTGGGCTCGCTGATCAGTGAAATCTTGGGAAGAGACACCCCTGTGAGGCTCATCTTCTCAATGACTGAGAACGGAATGGTGAGCGGGATTGAGGGAGTGATAATGGTGTCACCCTCGCTTGCAACCG
>JBIIHY010000357.1:0-3329 GCA_044235305.1 Bdellovibrionota bacterium | reverse complement strand
AGCTCCTCCTGGTAGCTGACCTCTCGCATCTGCGCCAGAAGCTTGGCGATGAGAGTCTCATAAAGAGTGTACTGAATGACCTAGCAGATCGTGGGCACATCATTCAGGCTGAGAATATACTCGGCGAAGGGGCGATAAGCCCGGCGCGGTGCGCGTTGTAAGGCTTGCGCTTGTTTCTGATTCCACAGTTCTGAATTGACTGCTTCTGAATTCACTGCTTCTGAATTCACTGCGTCTGAATTCACTGCGGCGCTTAGAGTTTTGCTGACGAAACTATATCGTCGGCTGCCCGATATAGTACTTATGGAAAATACATCATCATCAATATCATATGAGCTCGGGTGCGGCTCCGGCAAGGAGATCGCTAACCGGTTAAAAATAGTCGGTGTGCGTTCACTCTCAGACCGAGAACTTATTCAGCTATCCGTTGGAGCGTTGGATGAACCATTTGTTGCCGCTACGCTTCTGCCAGCGCTAGACCGGTGCGATATCGATGCTCTTGTAAAAGCAGATGGGCTCACTCCCGTACAGGCACGGAAACTCACGGCGTTATGTGCTGCCTTTGAGTTGGCTCGACGTAGGATTCGGCCTGAAGGGGTGCGCATCTCTGGCCCACGCGATGTGCTGCCACTAGTTGGACATCTACTCGACAGACAACAGGAGCATGTTGTTGTGATCTCTCTTAGTGGAGCGCACGAAGTGATCCGCGTTCGAACAGTTAGCATGGGGCTCCTAACAAGCTGTCCCGTTCATCCGCGTGAGGTCTTTGTTGGTCCGCTTGCCGATAGAGCGTACGCTGTTATCTTGGCGCACAATCACCCTTCGGGCGACCCGACTCCTAGTGACGAGGACCGAAGCATCACAGAACAGATCCGTAAGGCTGGTCAGATTTTAGGAATTAAACTACTCGACCACGTTATCTTTGCAAGGCGCGGATTTTTTAGCTTTCAGAGTGGCGTGCAGGGGGCTATGCCGCTGAGCGGTGTAGGGACGTAGATCTCTCTATAAGAACCAGCCGCGGTCTACTTATAGTGTCCCGGATTAATGCGCGAGTATAGCGTTGGTTCGAATGTCTTACCTTCAGGAGATGCGTATAAGATGACCATATCCCTGAGTTCCCGGCTGAGGAAGTCACCAAGGCTATCTAGGCATGTCCCACAACAAAAGAAGTTGTTCGTCTCATAGTCTTGGGAGCAAACCATAACACCGGCAAGCCGTTTGTGGCCGCCAACTAACGCGGCACTCAGAGCGTTCCATACAGCACATCGGCTGCTACTACCTACACCCGGAGTGTTGACACCGAAGTAGCCGTGGCCGTCTACCGTGAAAACGCATGCCGAATGCTGGCTGCCTCCGAGTCCGGGCTCTTCGCCTGCGGTCGAATTAGGTAATACATCGGTCAGGTCCTTAGCTAAAGAGTTGGTGAAGGACCTTGGTATAACCAATCCATCGGGTTTAATTAGATCTACATCGTATTTATTATGGGCGCAAAATGGGCGGGGGGCTTTCCTGAGACGTGCCCTATCGGCGTGAGGGAAAGGGAGAAGCTGTGAGTGCTGGTAGACCTCTTCCCCAGAGTCCCTTACGAGCAGAAGCGTCATATCAGCTCTCGATAGAACGAAATGATGAGCTAGGCGGTCCAGGTCTACACCGCTAAAGGGCCACGACTGTGAACCGCAACAATAGGTTGCAACGAGTGGAAAGCAATGGTGCCCTGAAGTTGCAGCAATTCCCAGCGCACACTCAATTGGACTTCCGCCACAGCTGGGTTGGGCGTGCTTTCTCTCGAGTCCGATAAAAAGGCGTCCTTGATCGGAGAGGACCGTCGAAAGTGAATCAACCGTTAGTTGCTTAGCTAAGGCCCTTGTGAACTCCGCTACGATAGAAATAATGGTTGGGTCGGTCGCTAAGGTGGTGGAGTTCAGGTGGGGCATGGGGAGGTCTATTCCTGCAGCTCTGTTCGATGACCGAAACTGCGCAAGCATTTCCGCGACTACCGGGGATACTGGGACTGAACTGGTGCTTGGACGCGGTGGGGTAGTTGCACCGTTGGCCCAATGCATCTCCTGGACATGACAGTTTACCTTCACTTGCATAAGCGACCGATACAACCAAAAATGATATCTTTTAGGGGTACCGTCTTCACAGACGATAGTCAACCAATAGGAGCAGCATGAAGGGCGAACTGAACATGGGGCTCATCTCCAACTCGGTGCGTACATTGAAGTAGTACGACCGATCTGAGACAGATGAGAACTGGTCAGGTCAGTCTGATTCTCGTCCGGAGCAGATCCGGCCCTACAAACTGTCCCTCGACCTACGCCAAGAATATTCCCACGCATCTGCCTCCGGTAGGTCGACTGTGAACATTTTCTATCAAGGCTCCCTGTTGAACGGCCAGACTTTGTATTTGTACTCCGGGGGCGTTATACCTATCTTTTTTTACCTAAAGGCCCTGGCTTGGTGCCAACCGGCTTCTTTGTCTTTATGGAACGGTTCGAGCTGGCAAGGGATTGACCTGGCGCACCTCAACCACGAAATCCACTGGAAAATCGTTAAAACTACTTACCTGGCATTTCCCTAGCTTTAATCGAGAGCTTTTCATATACGTTTCTTCAAAGTAGAAATGAACATCCGGTCGAACAGTCGCTGGATTGTGCCAGTAATCGGTATGCGGCAGCACTACTTTAGTAGCGCCGCAGGCTCGCGCCATCTCTGCAACGTAATCTGCAAACGCTTCAAAGAGTTGGCCAGCGAAAACGTTTTTTAGAAGATACGTCCGGGGATTGAACCCTCTGATAACCATCACCTTTTCGCCACTATGAAGGATTCCTTCGAATACAAAAGCCCCCCCGGAGAAGTGCGGCGGGTCGCCCTGTACAACAAATGGAACGAAGACCGCATCAGTGTAGGTCTCCGCAATCTTAGGAAGCTGCCCTACGCAGCTTCCACTAATTGCGCCTGAGACCTCCATGAGCCATCCGATAGTCGGCATAAAAGATACTTCTATGTTTTTTTGGCCCGGCTGTGAATCACGTACTGCATAGTACTGACTCCTAAGTTCTGCCATAAGCACGTCGACTTTTAACTCCTTGGCGATTGCTTTCGCTACCGCCCGATTATCGCGCGTGAGCGCTATATTGCGGTAGAAGCCTCCGTTGAGCCCATCGAAGAGGGTCTCAACGTAGTGGGCGAGTAGTCTCGGATCTAGCCCAGTGCCATCAAGTCTTTCATCCGTTCGGCGCGCTTCGAATTTATGAAAGATGGTGCGTAGCTCCCGCTCTTCGAAAGGGCTTTTTGAGCAAGCCCGAAAAAATTGACCCAAGGGA